>CAUONQ010000220.1:0-3101 GCA_963456995.1 uncultured Campylobacter sp.
CCGCCGCGGCGCCTACGAGGGTGGTTTGGTTGTTGGCGTTGCAAAGCGAGGCGACTTTGCTTACTTTCTCCGGTAGCTCGACGACGTTTCCCTGCATATCTTTAACCGTCCTCGGCTCGCCCGCAGCGGCGTTTAGCCAAAACGCTAGAAACAAACCGGCGACGAGCGCCAAATTTTTCCTTACGAACATACTTTCTCCTTAGTGCCAAAAATTTTATAAAACGTCTAGGGCTGCGGCATGCTCTAGGTTTTACCCTCTCCTTAGAAAAACAAAAAATATCGCGGCGTCTTGCGTTTATACTCCAGATACTCCCGCCCGTAGGCTTGCTCGCAGTAGCGCTCCTCGCCGAGGACCACGAGATGGTTGTATATGGCAAAGGGCACTATCACTATGAGTAGCCACAGCGACGCCGAGGCGACGCAAACGCCCGCCATGCCGAGGAAATAAAAGAAATACATCGGATTGCGCGATAGGCGGTAGATGCCGCCCTGTGCGGCTTTGTCCGCAGGAGCCGCCGCATAGTCGTAAAAGGCCTTGATGAAGCCCGCAAAAGCCGCTACGTAGATCACCGCTCCGATCCAAAACCACGCGCTACCCGTCTTAAGTGGCACGAAGACCGACAAAATAAGCAGCGCTACTTGCAGCAGCGAGCTTATGATCGCATTTCGCTTGTCCGCGAGCGTGTACCACGAGATATCGGTGGCGCGTTTGCCGACCTCTTTGTAGATAAACATATACGCGAATTGTATCAGCACCATCGCAAATGAGGGTATCCAAGCACCAGCTAGAGCAGGCTCAAGCATCGTAAAAAATGAAATTTCCATGACCGCCCCTTTGGCTTTAAATTTTATCTTGCAGTCTTGTTTTGCCCTTGTTTGCTTGCCGTTGCTTTGCCCTTTTTCGCTCGCCGCGGGTTTCAATTTTACTCCGCCTCGCACCGCCCGTTTGACATGCTGTGGCTATGTTTGCTCGGCACGTCGCGTGCTAGGGATGTCGCTTCGGTTGGGATAATGTGGCAACGATGCCGTCATTTAGGTATCGACGCGCCGAGCACCGATGGGATCTGCACTTTATGCGGGCGGCATCCGCATTTCAACGCGCCAAAAATGCGATAGTGCCTCTTGTTTTGACGATACGACGACGCCCGCCCGTATGACTAGACGATTTGTCCATCCGGTGCCGAGATAGGACGGGCGGTCTGCTCGGCACCGATATGCCGCCGCACGATGAAGCATTCCGCGCCTATGTATCCGCCGCCTACTACACGATGAGCATTCGGCACGGATGCTGCCTGCTAGGTGCGGCGCTGACGTCGTTGCTTCGGTACTGCGCGCTATTTACCCTCTGGGCTAAGTCCTTTCAAAATATAGCCAAATTCCGCGTCGCTTAGCTCGTAATTCATAAATTTTTTATAAAATGCCTTCGTTTCGGCCTTTACGTCGATGTCGGCAAAGAGCTCGGGCTGGATAGTTTTTGCCGCCCATAAAATTTGAAGCACCGCATCCGCGCCGTATCGATCCCAGTTAAAAACCCCGCGCGGATTGCCGTAAACGCGCCCGTTTTTGACCGCATCCGTACCGCTGTAAATCGGGCTGGATTTGATCTTCTCTACCGCATCTTCGTTGTGATCGCCGCCCACGATTATGATCTGTGGGTTGCTCGCAATAATCTCCTCGGCGGTGATAGTTTTCATCGGGCCTTTGGTGGCGGTGATCGCATTCGTTCCGCCGGCCAGCTCTATCCACGAGTCGATCAGCGTGCCCTTGCCGTCGATCTTTAAAAGATCGCTTCCGCCTACGATGTGAAGGACGCGCGGACGCTTATCGGGGCTTAAATTCGCGGTGCGGCTGCTAACCAAAGCGATATTTTTATCGAGATTTGAGATCAGATCCTTCGCTCTTTGCGGTGCGTCGCCGCCTAGCATATCGCCGCACATCCTGATGCTGCGCCTCATCTGCTCATAATCGCTAAAGGACGCTTTTAAAACGGTAAAGCCCTGCTTAGCTAAATTTTCGCCGGCCAGTGCGGTTGAGACGATGACTACGTCGGGGTTACGGCTCATTAGCTCCTCTAAATTTACATCGTTGTTTTTTAGCAGCACAGGGATCTGTGCTAGGCGCGGATAAATTTTAAGAAACCATGGGTTTTTGCTGATATTATCGGTAGTGGCGACGATCTTATCAGCTCCGCCCAGAGCCAGTAAAATTTGATTGTTCGCGTGCCAGAGTGCCGCGATGCGCTCAACTTTTACGGGGATTTTAACCTCGGTGCCGTCCATATCCTTGATAGTTCTAAGCTCTGCTGCGCTCGCAAAAAGCGCGCTTGCCAACAGTGCGAGTAAAATTTTTTTCATCTTTTGCCTTTCTTGTAGACGTTAAAATATAGATCGCAATATTACAAAAAACCTCATTAAAATTGCGTAAATTTTAACCGCTGTCGCCGCGATTATTTATTATTTTTCAAAGTAAATTTTTATATAATCCATTTTAAATTTAGCATTTTTGAAGGAGAGAAAATGGGTGAAATTTTATATTTGATAGGCGCCGCCGTCGGGGTTTTAATCGCGCTTTTTATCATCGTGCCTTTGTTTTTCAGGCGCATAGTGGAGACGAACGAAGTGCATATCGTCCAGAGTGCGCGCAAGACGACGAGCTACGGCAAAGATACCGGTAACGGCAACAGCTACTGTGAATTCCCGAGTTGGGTGCCGGTGCTGGGCGTTACGAAGATCGTTTTGCCCGTCTCTGTTTTTAGCATCAAGATCGAGGATTACGAGGCGTATGATCTAGGCAGGCTTCCTTTCGTCGTAGATATCACGGCGTTTTTTAGGATCGTGGATTCAAATTTAGCCGCGCAACGCGTCAATAATTTTCAAGATTTGAACAACCAGCTCACAAACATCATTCAAGGCTCGATCCGTTCGATCCTCTCAAGCCGAGTGCTTGAGGACATCTTGCAGATCCGCTCCGAGCTTGGGGATGATTTTACCAAGGCAGTAAAGACGCAGCTTGAAAACTGGGGTATCGAGCCCGTTAAAAATATTGAGCTGATGGATATCCGCGATAGCAGCGGCAGCAAGGTTATCTTAAACATCATGGAG
>CAUONQ010000221.1:0-3095 GCA_963456995.1 uncultured Campylobacter sp.
GATGAGACTAGGTGCCGGGTAGGCCTCCGCCGCCATGATCGCCTTTAGCGTCGCGGCTTGGCTTGCGTTGGAATTTACCTGCGCGACGAAGATGTTGCCGTAGGTCATTGCGATCTGACCGAGGTCTTTTTTCTGAACGCGCTTGCCGCCTGCAGTAAACTGCGCGATCGAGCCGCGACGGCTAGCTTTGGAGCTCTGCCCGCCCGTGTTTGAGTAAACCTCCGTATCCAGCACCAGCACGTTTACGTCTTCGCCGGTAGCCAGCACGTGATCAAGCCCGCCGTAGCCGATGTCGTAAGCCCAGCCGTCGCCGCCGATAATCCACTGTGATTTTTTGTTTAGATACTGCTTCAGTTCTAAAATTTCACGAACTCCGGGCGCGTCCAAATTTTGTTCTAGCAGCGGCACCAGCCTATCTCTAATCTGAGCGGATTTTAGCGTATCGTTTCTGTTTTCGATCCAGTCGTGATAAAGCGCCTTTAGCGCGTTTGGCACGCTTGAGAGCGAGCCTAGCATCAGATCCTCGATCTTATGGCGCAGCGTCTCGCTTGCGATCTTCATTCCCAGCCCAAACTCGGCGTTGTCCTCAAAAAGCGAGTTCGCCCACGCGACGCCGCGGCCGTTCTCGTCCTTGCGGTACGGCATCGAAGGCGCCGATCCGCCGTAGATCGAGCTACAGCCCGTGGCGTTGGCTACGATCATATGATCGCCGAAAAGTCGCGTGATCAGCGTGATATACGGCGTCTCGCCGCATCCCGGGCACGCGCCGTGAAATTCAAAATACGGGCGCGCAAAACCCACGCCCTTGACGCTCGATCTGTCCATCAAATCGTCTTTGTATCTTACGTGCTCGAATAAAAAGTCTGCGCTTTCTTGCTCGCCTTTTGCGAGTTCTTCTTCAAGCGGCACCATGACGAGCGATTTTTCTTTGCTCGGGCAGTTTTCGGCGCAAAGCGCGCAGCCCGTACAATCTAGCGGACTTACTTGTATCTTGTATTTTAGCCCCTTTAGCTCCTTGCCCTTGGCTTCTAGTAGGTGATCTTTTAAATTTGAAGGCGCGGCGGCCTCGTCCTTTTCGTCTAGTAAAAACGCTCTGATTACTGCATGCGGGCAGACGAAGGCGCACTGGTTGCACTGGATGCAGTTTTGCTCGATCCATTTAGGTACCGTGACGCCCACGCCGCGCTTTTCAAATCGCGTCGTGCCCGCGTCGAACCCGCCGTCCTCGTGCCCCAAAAACGCCGAGACCGGCAAGTTATCGCCGCGCGCTGCGTTCATCGGTTTTACGATCTTTTCGATAAAATCGTCGCCCTTGTATTTGTCGTCCGCGCCCGCTGCGTCATCTTTTAAATTTGCCCATGCAGGATCGACCGCTACCTGCACCAAAGCGTCCGCACCCCTATCGATCGCGTCGCAGTTCATCGCCACGACCGCCTCGCCTTTTTTGGCGTAGGTTTTCTTGGCGTATTCCTTCATATAGCTCTGCGCCTGCTCGAACGGAATGATGCCGCTAAGCTTGAAAAACGCCGATTGCATGATCGTATTGGTGCGGCCTCCAAGCCCTATATCGCGTGCTAGCTTGGTGGCGTTTAGAATGTAAAATTTTACCCGTCTGGCAGCTAGAATTTTTTTGACCTTGTTCGGAAGCTTTGCCGCAGTCTGCTCGGCATTCCAGATGGAATTTAAAAGGAAGGTGCCGCCTTCGCGGATGCCGCCGATGACATCGTAGATGTCCAGATACGCAGCGACCGAGCAGGCGACGAAATGCGGATTTGAGACGAGGTAGGTCGATCGGATCGGTCTTTTGCCGAAGCGTAGGTGCGAGCGCGTGTAGCCGCCCGATTTTTTGCTATCGTAAGCGAAATACGCCTGCGCGTAAAGATCCGTTTTATCGCCGATGATTTTGACGGAATTTTTATTCGCGCCCACGGTGCCGTCTGCGCCCAGGCCGTAAAATAGACACTCGGTCTCATCCTCGTAGCCGAGCGAAATTTTATCTCCCACGGGTAGAGATAGATGAGTCACATCGTCGTCGATGCCGATCGTAAAGCCGTTTTTAGGCTCGTCCGCCTTTAAATTTTCATACACGGCGATTAGCTGCGCGGGATCGACGTCTTTGGAGCTTAGACCGTAGCGACCGCCCACGATGAGTGGGGCGTCCTCGTGCCCGTAAAATGCGGCTTTTATGTCCAGATACAGAGGCTCGCCGGGGCTGCCGGGCTCCTTCGTGCGATCGAGCACGGCGATTTTACGCACGCTTTTAGGCATCGCAGCGAAGAGATATTTGAGGCTAAAAGGCCTGTAGAGATGCACTTTTAGTACGCCCACTTTCTCGCCCTTCGCGTTTAGATGATCGACTACCTCCTCGAGGGCTTGATTGACCGAGCCCATTGCGACGATCACGCGCTGCGGCTCGCTTGCGCCGTAATAGACGAAAGGCGCGTACGACCGCCCCGTGATCTTTGAAATTTCGCTCATATACTCCGCGACGATGTCCGGAAGCGCGTCGTAAAATTTATTGACTAACTCGCGCGTCTGAAAATATACGTCGTCGTTTTGCGCCGTGCCGCGAGTTTTAGGATGCTCGGAGTTTAGCGCGTCAGCTCTAAATTTACGCACGGCCTCGCGATCGAGCAAGCGATCAAACTCCGCATAGTCCATCACCTCGATCTTTTGAATTTCATGGCTCGTGCGAAATCCATCGAAAAAGTGTAAAAACGGCACGCGCCCCTTAATCGCCGCAAGATGCGCGATACCGCCCAGATCCATCACCTCCTGCACGCTGTCGCTTGCAAGCATCGCAAAGCCGCTTTGGCGACAGGCGTAGACGTCTTGATGATCGCCGAAAATGGAGAGTGCCTGCGCCGCAAGCGCCCGCGCCGCGACGTGAATGACGCCCGGAAGCATCTGACCCGCGATCTTGTACATATTTGGAATTTTTAGCAAAAGCCCCTGCGATGCGGTGTACGTCGTCGTAAGCGCGCCCGCTTGTAAGGATCCATGCACGGTGCCCGCCGCGCCGCCCTCGCTTTGCATCTCGACTACTTTAACGGGCATGCCGAAGAGGTTTTTCTTACCCTGCGACGCCCAAATAT
>CAUONQ010000222.1:0-3066 GCA_963456995.1 uncultured Campylobacter sp.
AGCAGGTAGCGCGAGCCTGCACGCAGTTTCCTTGCTCGCGCAAAAAAATAAAACGCCTATTTAAAGACTATGCCGGATGCGGTAAAATCCATTTGCTCCGGTTCGACGTTTAGTAATGATTTAAAAACCAGCCTGCCTACGGCTTTTAGCTCTGCTCCATGCGTCGGATTTGGATGCTGCTGTAGCTCTTGCTGCATCGCCATCAGCAAAAACCCAAGCCCCATAGATATCTGATACGAGTTCATCATTTCCGTAGCTTTTCCCTCAAATAGCTCGGGTTTTTTGCGCAAAAACTCGGCGATCTGCAAAAATGCGGGCTTTACGGCCTCGTCCGGCATCGGATGATTAAAATACGCCGCATAAGCGCCTCCTAGTAGCGCCACGATGCCGGTCGCCACGTTTTCTTTGGGTATGCCGTAAAGCTGCTCGACGCTGCCGTTTAGCTTATCTATACCCTCTACTAGCAAGCGCCGCCCCTCATCTTGCTGCGCGGCGGGAAATAGCTGCGCTATCTGCTCTATGCCGTCCATATCCAAAAAATGATCTCCCGCTCGCACTAGCGCGCCCGTATAGAGTATATCGGTCTTAACGTCTTTGGCATAGGCGGAATCATCGGGCGGATTTAAATTTTTTCTTGCTTGATTCATAGCGCGGTTATACGCATCCTGCCGCAACCACTGCTCGTTAAAATCAATCGTAAAAAACGCCTGCGCGCTACTAAAACACATCACCGCTCCAAGCGCCGCCGCGCCGACTCGAATCTTGCCTAAAATTTTCATAAAACGCCTCCGAAAATAAAATTTAAAATAGCTCGCCGTTCATTTTAGCTTAAATTATATAACGAATAGATTTACGACGGACTGATTTTATCCGCCAGCTTCCGCGCGTAAAATTTCGCTGTGAATTTTGGGCGGCATGCCAAACATCCTGGCGTATTCGCGGCTAAACTGCGATGCGCTCTCGTATCCCACGTCAAAAGCAGCCTGCGCAACGCCGATATTTTTGGTCGCGAGTAGATTTTTGGCCTCTTCTAGGCGGATCTTTTTTTGAAAAGCTATGGGGCTTAGCGAGGTTACGATTTTGAAGTTATGATATAGCGAAGACTCGCTCATATCGCATTCGCGCGCGACATCTTTCATATTTAGTTTTTGCGAAAACTCGTTTTTTATCTTTGCTACGGCTTTTGAAATTTTATTTGAAACGCTGCCTTGCATCGCAAATTTACTTAAAAAATAGCCGCTTTTATCGTTTGTTGCGAGCATGTAAAGTATCTCTTTTTTAGCAAGCTCTGAGAGGAATTTGACCTTCTCTTTCGGCTTTTCTAGCAGCCAGACAAACCTCAAAACAGGCTCTAAAATTTCATCCGTTAGCTCGCCAAAGAATATGCCTTTTTTACTTTTTTGTAGACTTTCCTCCTTTACATCCACGCCTTTTAGCACTTCATAGACCTCATCTAGGCTAAATTTAATGCGAAGCGAGATGTATGGTTTCTCTTTTGAGGCGTCCTTTAGGCTTACATTTAACGGCACATGAGTAGAAGCCAGCGCATAGGTCTGCTCGTCATATCCGTACATCTCATCGCCAAAGCCGATCGCCTTTGCTCCTTGCAGTATTATGCACAATGACGGCTCATAAACTGCGCTGATAAAATCGTACGTTTTATCGCTGATATAAAAGTCAAGCGAGTCGATATCGCTCTGCACTAGGCAGTTTACGCCGCATCTATCTAATAAAAACTCTTTTGTCTGCTCTTTTAGCAAATTTACATCAGCCATTTTCGCGCCTCCAAACTAATTTTTGCAAAATTATACAACTTTTTAGAAAATTTGCAGGATTAGGCATGAAATTTAGAGGATCGTTCTAACGTAAAATTTAAAATACAGATATAATGCACCCCAACAAAACGATATGCGGGACAAGGAAAATCCAAAGCTCGTCAAAATATCAAAAAATTTAAAGGAGAAGAGATGAATCTCAAGAAATTTGCGGCGACGCTTGTAGCGTCAAGTTTTATTTTAGGAGGCAATGCAATGGCAGGTACGAATGTAGTAAAATCACCGCTAGAGGCGGTATCGATGGTAAGCGAGTGGGACAAAGTTTTCGCTAAAAGCGATAAGGTAGATCACAAGAAAGTTAAATTTAAAAATCGCTACGGCGTAGAGCTAGTCGGCGATCTTTATACGCCTAAAAATTTGCATGGCAAAGCTGCTGCGATCGCAGTTAGCGGACCTTTTGGCGCAGTCAAAGAGCAATCAAGCGGTCTTTACGCCCAAACTTTAGCCGAGCGCGGCTTTATCACGCTTGCTTTTGATCCGAGCTACACCGGAGAGAGCGGCGGAGAGCCAAGAAATTTAGCAAGTCCGGAGATAAACACTGACGATTTTAGCGCTGCGGTGGATTTTCTAGGCACCCAGAGCAATATAGATCGAGATAAGATCGGCATTTTAGGCGTATGCGGCTGGGGCGGTTTTGCTCTAAACTCAGCTCTTGCAGATCCTCGCATAAAGGCGGTTGCGACCAGCACGATGTATGATATGACGCGAGTGATGGCAAAAGGCTACAACGATAGCGTGGGCGCCGATGAGAGATATGAAACTAAAAAGAAGCTAGCCGAGCAACGCTGGGTTGATGCTAAAAATGGCAAACCGACATATACTGGCGCGATAAACGTTGATCCAAAAAAGATAGACGCGAGCACGCCGCAGTTTATCGCTGAATATGCGGACTATTACCGCACACCGCGCGGATATCACAAACGCTCTGTAAATTCAAACAGCGGAGAGAGCGGCTGGATCGTTACAAATCTTATCTCGCTTACAAATATGCCAATCCTTGCTTACGCAAGCGAGATGAGAACTCAGACTCTTATCGTAGCTGGCGAAAAGGCGCACTCAAGATACTTTAGCGAGGACGCTTTTAAATCGCTTGGCAACAAAAATAAAGAGTTAGTTATCGTCCCTGGCGCCGTGCATACAGACCTATATGACAATAAAAACAACAAGATCCCATACGATAAATTTGAGGAATTTTTCAAAGCAAATTTGAAATAAACAATCACCCCTGCAC
>CAUONQ010000223.1:0-3065 GCA_963456995.1 uncultured Campylobacter sp.
TTTTATACACTTACAAAAAATTTTAGTATTTCAAAGGAGGCGAAATGCCCGAATCGCCTAAATATAAAAAATCCGAAATTCGCTGTAAGCTCATTTTAGACGCGACGCTGGAGCTGTTTTTAGCCAAAGGCTACGAAGCTACGAGCTTAAGCGATATTATCGAGCTTAGCGGTGGCTCGCTATCGTCGGTTTGTAAGTATTTTGATAACAAAGAAAGCCTATTTTTGCGCATCATCGAACTGCAAAGCAAAAAGCTCGACGAGCGAATGAACGAGCGCATGCGAATCAACAAAGACCTAAAATTGCGTGAGTATCTGCGAGAGTTTGCAGGGATTTATCTGGAGTTTCTTTTTGCTCCGGAGGCGATAAAATTCTACCGACTGATACTTTTCAGCGGCTTTAACGGCGCGCTTAGCGAGAGCCCAAAAATCTTTTTAAAAAGCGGCGTGCTAGGTTCGCCGAATGCGCTGGATGAGTATTTGGCGGCGCATGCGGACGAGTTTGCGCCCGGACGCACGGCAAAAAGTCTAGCGCTATATTTTTGCTTTTTGCTTAGAGAGCCGCATTTTAGCAGGCTGCTATTTTTCGACGAAAAGCTAAATTTCAAAGCGAGCGAGCTAATCAAGGACTGCATCGATATGTTTTTGCTCGGCGTAAAAAAGCGCTAATAGCGGAATTTTACGGCGTAAATTCCGCGTTTTTCGTGCCTTTAAATTTTATGAGCGGTTTGGGGCTTAGAATTTGATTCTATCCGTTACCAAGCGCTATAAAACGCCACGTATCTCGCGCTTAGAATTGCGATTCTATCGGCGCAGAATTTTTAAAACGATTAGAGCTGAAATTTTTATTTTCCGCATTAAATTCTATGCCGAAGTTAAAATTTCGTCGTGGAATTTCGCACCTCTTGCCCGCGCCTTTAAATTTGCGCCACTCAGATTTTAAATTTAATAAAACCTCTTATAATCCCGCGAAATTTCAGATCAAAAGGATAAAAAATGGATTATGATATCATCGTAATAGGCTTTGGCAAGGCGGGCAAAACCCTTGCCGCAAAATCCGCCGCGCTAGGCAAAAAGGTCGCTCTCATCGAGCGCTCGCCGCAGATGTACGGCGGCACTTGCATCAACGTAGGCTGCATCCCGACCAAGCGGCTAGTTACAGCGAGCAAGGAAGCTGGCTTCGTAAATTTCAGCGTGCTCGGAGAGTATTTCGTGCTGAGCATGCAGAAAAAGGACGAGCTCGTAGAGGCGCTGAGGGCGAAAAATTTAGCAATGCTAAAGGGAAGCCCAAATATCGACGTAATCGATGGCGAGGGCTCATTTACGAGCGCGAATTCCGTGCGCGTGCTAAGCCCTGACGGGCAGACGCGTGAAATTTCAGCAGGAACGATCGTCGTAAATACGGGCTCAAGGGAGGTCGAGCCAAGCTTTGAGGTAAGCTCGCAGATCGCTTATAGCAGCGAAGAAATTTTAAATTTAAAGATCCTACCGAAGCATCTAGTAATCATCGGCGGCGGATTTATCGGGCTTGAGTTTGCCTCGATGTTTGCGGGATTCGGCTCGAAAGTAAGCGTGCTGATGCGATCGAAATTTATGAAAAACGAGGATGAGGACGTGGCTGCCAGCGTCAAATCCGCTCTGCAGGCCCAAGGCGTGGAGATTATCGAGGGCTGCGAGTTTTTGAGTTTAAAGGGCGGCGAGCTAAAATTTAACCTCGCGGGCGAGAGCAAGGCGATCGCGGCGGATGCGTTTTTATATGCCCTCGGTCGTCGCGCGAATACGGGTGAGCTAAATTTAGCCGCTGCGGGGGTGCAGACGGATGCGCACGGCAATATCATCACGAATGAGCATCTGCAAAGCTCGGCTGTTGGCATCTACGCAGCAGGCGATGTGCGCGGCGGCGAGATGTTTACCTACACGAGCTTAGACGATTTTAGGATCATTTTTAGCGCGCTTTTCAGAGATGGCGCGCGCACTACGAAAAACCGCACGCCGCATGCAAGCGTGCTGTTTACCCGCACGCCGCTAGCTCGCATCGGCCTTAGCGAGAGGCAGGCAAGAGAGAGTGGGCTCGAGATCAAGGTGCTGAAGCTTTCGATGGCGGCGGTGCCCGGCGCCAAGGTCGTAGTGCACGATGAGGGAATGATGAAAGCGGTCGTGGACGCAGCTAGCGGCGAAATTTTAGGCGCGGCGCTTCACTGCGTAAACGCGCACGAGATCGTTAATGAGCTGGCGATCGCCATGGCGCTGGGCGCGAAGGCGGACTTTTTCAAAAATCAAATTTTTACGCATCCTAGCATCAGCGAGGCGCTGAACGATCTTTTCGGACAGTTTTGAGCTTTTAAGCCTTTTGGCGTTGAAAGCTTTGATAGCAAGCGGCGCTCGGGCCCGGCGATGCCCGGGTGCCTTAGCTAGGCAATGTCCTGCCCCAAGCGCCCGGAGCAAATTGACCGTGAAATTTAATGCGCCGGAGCGGGTTAAATTTAGACTGGGTTAAATAATTTGAGCCCTTGTCGTCCACCTCTTGCTTGGATACCAAAGTTGGCTATAAAAGAGATGATTGAAATAGTTAATTGATAAAATATCCGCGTTTAGGAATAGCAAGATTACAATCTATTTGGCACTCGGTAAGAGTATGCGGATAAAATTTCTTCTCGCAGTTTATACAGGCGAAAACGATTTCGTCCGTCGTTTCATTCAACATAACTCTATAATCGCTAGGCGACCATTGCGGGCATTCGCACGCCAAGTCCAAATCCACGCTAACTACCAAACTATCAAATACAATCGAGTTTAATTCCTCGTAGACTAGTCTTAAGCTCTTTTGATCTTTCAATGCTCTAATTTTATTTATCAAGCGGTATTTGTCCGATTTGATAATCTTTGCACCAAAGAGATCCTTCGCTTTTCCGTCGCCGTAAATCGATAGCTCGGTCGGATAATCTTTAAAATTTAACTTTAACAGCTCGTCCGAACCGCAGCCGTCGTATTCTTTCATAAGAAACAAAATTTTATTTTCCATAAACCATGTCGCTATGCAGCAGCATACTTGCTCGGGATTAAAAG
>CAUONQ010000224.1:0-3063 GCA_963456995.1 uncultured Campylobacter sp.
TTCTTAGCTCGCTGAAGTGCTTTTGACCAAGCTCGCCCATACCTATGATCGCTATCTTTTTTTTCATCGCCATGCCCTAAATTTAATCTTTTGCGCCATTATAACTAAGAATGGTTAAAATTTATAATTTTTAAAATCTAATTTGGCTAAAATGCACCTTTAAAATTTAACTTGAAATCAGGACAAATCATGGATATTAGAAGTGAATATTTAAATTTCTTTGCGAGCAAAGGCCATCAGATCGTTCCTAGTGCGCCGTTGGTGCCAGATGATGATAGCTTGCTGTTTACAAACGCGGGCATGGTGCCGTTTAAAAGCATATTTACAGGAGCCGTACCGCGCCCGATCCCGCCTATCCGCACGAGCTGTCAGACCTGCATCCGCGCCGGCGGCAAACACAACGACCTAGACAACGTCGGCTACACCGCGCGCCATCATACGTTTTTTGAGATGCTTGGAAATTTCAGCTTCGGCGAGTATTTTAAAGAGCAGGCGATTGCCTATGCGTGGGAGTTTATTACTGAAATTTTAAAGCTTCCGAAAGACAAACTCTACGTCACCGTGCACGAAAAGGACGATGAAGCTTACGAGTTCTGGGCGCGTCACATAGCGCGCGAGCGCATATATCGCTTCGGCGATCACGATAACTTTTGGGCGATGGGCGATACCGGACCGTGCGGACCGTGCAGCGAAATTTTTTACGATCAGGGCGAGGAGCATTTTCACTCGCCAGAGGATTATATGGGCGGCGACGGCGACCGCTTTTTAGAGATTTGGAATTTGGTTTTCATGCAGTATGAGCGCAGCAAAGACGGCAAGCTTAGCCCGCTTCCAAAGCCTAGCATTGACACGGGCATGGGGCTTGAGCGCGTCACGGCGATTAAGGAGGGCAAATTTAGCAACTACGACAGCTCGCTTTTTATGCCGCTAATTGATGAGGTTGCAAAGCTTTGCGGCAGGCCTTACGTTTATGAAAGCGGCGCGAGCTACCGCGTCATCGCCGATCATATCCGCTCGGTTACGTTTTTGCTAGCGCAGGGAACAAATTTTAATCGCGAGGGCAGGGGATATGTTTTGCGTAGAATTCTGCGTCGTGCCGTTCGCCACGGCTATCTACTCGGCATCAAAGAGCCCTTTATGTATCGCCTCGTGGATAAAGTATGCGAGCTGATGGGCGGGCATTATGCCTATCTGAACGAGAAAAAGCAAGCCGTAAAGGAGCAGATCAAACTCGAAGAGGAGCGGTTTTTCGCTACTTTGGCAAACGGCATCGAGCTTTTTAACGAGGAGCTTGCGCGCACTAAAGAAATTTTTAGCGGCGAGGTCGCGTTTAAGTTATATGATACCTACGGCTTTCCGCTCGATCTGACCGCCGATATGCTGCGCGAGAAAAATTTGCGCGTAGATGAGGCTAAATTTGATGCACTTATGAGCGAGCAAAGGCAGATAGCTAAGGCCGCATGGAAGGGCAGTGGCGATAAAAACGTCCGTGGCGATTTTAAGGCGCTGCTAGAGAAATTCGGCGAGAATAAATTTAGCGGTTACGAAGAGCTTAGCCGCACGAGCAAGGTTTTAGCACTACTTAATGAGGATTTTGCGGAAGTGGATGAGTTAAAAGCTGGCGATATCGGCTGGGCAATGTTTGATATCACTCCGTTTTATGCACAAAGCGGCGGTCAAACGGGTGATAGCGGCGAAGTGGAGTCCATAGCCGATGTGTTTGATACGCAGAAATTTTATGGGCTAAATTTATCCCACTTGCGCCTTAATCGTAACTTAAAAATTGGCGATATCGTCGGGCTCAAGGTTTCTGAGGAGCGTGAACAGATTGCACGCCATCACAGCGCGACGCATCTTTTGCACGCGGCGCTTCGTGCGGTGCTAGGGGCTCATATCGCTCAAGCAGGAAGCTTAGTCGAGGCAGATCGCTTAAGATTTGACTTCTCGCATCCTAAGGCACTTAGCGACGAGGAGCTAGCTAAAATCGAGGAATTTGTAAATAATGCCGTTTGCAAGGGCTGTGCGGCAAAAACTGAGATTATGGATATAGATGACGCTAAAAACAGCGGTGCGATTGCGCTTTTTGGCGAAAAATATGGCTCAAAAGTGCGCGTTGTGAGCTTTGGAGAGATTAGTAAGGAGCTTTGCGGCGGAATTCACGTGCGTAATTTAAGCGAAATAGGGTCGTTTTTTGTCGTCAAAGAAAGCGGCGTAAGTGCGGGCGTTAGGCGTATCGAGGCAGTTTGTTCGCGCGCGGCTTTAAATTTGGCGCTTCAAAATCGCGCTAAGCTTGCTGAAATTTCTGCGGAGCTAAAAGGGATTGAGCCTCTCCGCGCGATTGAGAAATTAAAAGATGAGATCAGATCGCTAAAAGATCAGATCAAGCATGCAAGCAGTTCTCATGCACTGGCTTTTCTAAATGTCGGTGATACCAAACTTTGCGTAGCCTCGGTCGAAAGCGGTGATATAAAAACTATGATAGATGAGTTTAAAAATAGCCACGAAAAGGCGGCGATAATGTTGATGCAAGTGGGCGCGGACGGTAAAATTTCAATCGCGGCAGGCGTTAAAAACGCGCCGATCAAAGCCGGCGAATGGGTTAAGCTAGCAGCGCGAATTTTAGGCGGCGGCGGCGGCGGACGCGACGATTTTGCGACTGCAGGCGGTAGGGACGTGCTAAAAATCGAAGAAGCGATCAAAGAGGCAATCTCTTACGCAAAAGGTAAAATTTGAACGAGATCGATACCGGCTTCATCAAAGCCTCGCAAATTTTGCCGCTAATTCACATTTTAAGCGTGATTTTTTTGATCTGCGCGCAGATCTGCGTATTTTTGATCGCGCGAATTTTTATGAATTTAAGCAGTAAAAGCCAAGCGGATGCGAAGGATGTAAAATTTACAGAAATTTTGCGATATATGAAACGCTACGAACAACTCTTTGCGCTATTTTTGGTGATCGTTTGCATAAGTGGATTTTTTCTTGCGGATGGCGGAGGTTTTAAATTTTCAGATCCTATGGTAAAAGGTGCGATTGCCACGCTGTGGGCTGGCGCCGGCTTTATAC
>CAUONQ010000225.1:0-3045 GCA_963456995.1 uncultured Campylobacter sp.
ATAATAAAAAGAAATTATAGCCAGCTAAAATTCTGCGATTTATGGCGTATTTTCATATAAATTTATGAAAAGATGAAATTTGCGGAGAAATTCTATGTCCAATTTACAAACGAAATCTCATAAAAAACTTACACGAGCGAAATAAGGCGTTTTTAATTAAATTTATAGACAAAATTTTATAGATGAATTTCACGCTAGAAAAACCTTAGCGAAATTTGCGATATTTTTAAAAGCAAGCGCCGAAATTCTACGCAGATTTAGCGTCTAATTGCGAATTTAACTAAGGGGCGAAATTTAGCACTGCATCAATTATATAGAAGCCAAGCTCTTAAAATTTCGTAAAGACCAAGCCAAGATGAAACGTAGCGACCGATAAGCTTAGATCGGCATTACACGGATGTTTGGGCTAAGGTTTTCTTGCAAGACGTTTTCTATCGCATACAGCGTACCGCTCGCACCACTGGCGCAGCCGCTACAAGCGCCTAGGTAGCGGATATAGATGTCCGTTTTGCCGTCGTCTGCGGGTCTGATGTCGATGACGTCGAGATTGCCGCCATCCATCTGAAGCATCGGACGGATATCCTCGTCAAGCACTCCTTCGACCGCTTTAAATTTACCGATCAAATTTAGCTGCTCAAAGCTCATCTCCGCTCCCGCTTTCGCGCTAGTAGCGGCACTCGCCTCGGCTTGAGCTTGAAGTCTCTCTCGCTCCATTTCCTCTCTGGTTTGCTTTAAAATATCGACCAGATAATAATCCTTCTCCTCGTGTCCGCCTGGGCGCACGCAGGATTTACAAAACGCACCCGCTTTGGTGTATTGCGTGATCTCTTCGACCGTGTGAAGATCGTTTAGGCGGATAACTTCTTTGATCGTGCCGAGGCTTACGCGCGCACAGTCGCACACGATGATCTCATCCTCAAAATGCGCGGGATCGACCCCCTTATAGTTCGCAGCAGCCTGCTTGATGACGTCGTACGCCATGACCGAGCAGTGCATCTTTTGCGGCGGTACGGCTGGCTCGTCCGGGTTGTCGCGCATCGCATGCTCTACGTCTAAATTTGTAATCTTTACCGCTTGATCGACGGTCTTTCCGATACAAAGCTCAGCCATCGTGTCCGAACTCGCAATCGCCGTGCCGCAACCGAAGCTTTTAAATTTAGCGTCTAAAATTCTATCGGTTTTAGGATCTATCAGCCAATATAGCCGCACCGCATCACCGCAGCTCTCGGCGCCGAAGTCCGCGACTACTAACTTGGCCCCCTTGGCTTTCGCCTCCTCCTCGGTGATCTCGCCCATATAGCGAGGATTATTCATGCGATCCTGCACTTTTTGCGAGTATTGCTCCCAGATCGAGCCGTTTATTAAATTGTTTTTTGCCATTTTTTATCCTTTATTTTTCTCATAACCTTGCGGCGCGTAAGCAAATGTGCTTGAAATCCCGCGCAGACGGGCGATAGCTTTACCTATATGCTCGATCGCGTAATCGATCTCCGCCTCCGTCGTAAAGCGTGACAGCGAAAGTCTTAGCGCCGTATGCGCCAGCTCCTTATCTGCACCGATCGCTTCCATTATCGGGTTATTCTCAAGCGCCTCGCTCGCACATGCAGAACCAGTAGAAGCGGCGATACCCGCTTTATTCAGATCCCACAGCATCGCCTCTCCCTCGACGCCTTGGATCGAGGCGAGGATAGTGTTTGGCACGCGAATGCTGCGATCGCCCACGACGCTTACGTTTGGAATTTGCAAAAGCGCATCCTCCAGCTTATCGCGCAGTCTACTTACCTGAGTGCGCTCAAAATCTATAAATTTATTCGCTAGCTCCAAGGCTTTGCCGAGCCCCACGATGCCAGAAACATTTAGCGTGCCGCTGCGGCGTCCGCCCATCTGCTCGCCGCCGTGAAGCAGGCTCGTAAGCGGCTTGCTATCTTTGATGTAGAGCGCGCCGACGCCCTTTGGAGCGTGAAATTTATGCCCGGAAAGGCTTAAAAAATCCACGTCCGCATCGCGCACGTTCACCTTTATCTTACCTATCGCTTGCACCGCGTCGGCATGGTATAGCGCGCCATGCTCGTGTGCGATTTGTGCGATTTTTTTTACGGGGAAGATCGTGCCAGTTTCGTTATTTGCCCACATCACGCTAACAAGCGCGGTTTTGTTGTTGATCTTTTCGCTAAGCTCATCAAGATCGATTAGTCCGTTTTTATCGACGCCGAGGCGAGTGATCTTTACGCCGCAAATTTTTTCTAAAAAAGCACAGGTCGCGCTGATTGCGGGATGCTCGACGGAGCTTATGATGATATTATCCTTCTCGCCGGTTAGAATTTTATCGTAATAAATTCCTTTTAAAACCCAGTTATTGCTCTCGGTCGCACAGCTCGTGATGACTATATCGTCCGCATCCGCAGCGCCGAGTCCCGCATAGAGCCTATCCATCGCAGTTCTTAGCGCGGGGTGAGTCTCGCTACCGAAGCTGTGAAGGGAGTTTGGATTGCCGTATTTATCGCAAAAAAACGGCTTCATCTCCTCAAAAACTTCGGGATCGACCATCGTAGTGGCGTTATTATCCAAATAAACGCGCTGCATAAAATTCCTTTCTAAAATTTGCCTGAAATTTAATCAGACAATTTCGCTCTTTTATCAATTTCGCACGATAATATAACATAATTGCTAAATTTTTCTTTAACGCTTGCCGTTTTAAAAACCAAAAGTTTTCGGAGAATTTATTAGATCGAAAAATTCCTTGCGCGTATCGTTTCGGCTGATAAAAAGCCCCCGCAGTGCCGACGTAGTCGTGGTCGAGTTGATCTTTTGCACGCCGCGCATCTCCATGCACATGTGTCGCGCTTGAAGCACCACGCCCACGCCGAGCGGATGGATCACCTCTTGGATTGCACTTGCGATCTGCTCGGTAAGTTGCTCTTGGATCTGTAGCCTGCGTGCGAAAATATTTACCATACGCGGAATTTTGCTAAGCCCCACGACCTTTGTATTCGGGATATACGCGACGTGCGCGCGCCCGATGATAGGCAGCAGATGGTGCTCGCA
>CAUONQ010000226.1:0-3037 GCA_963456995.1 uncultured Campylobacter sp.
ACCTCAGACGAATATAGCGACTTAATGACGCAAATCGTCCCTAGAAAAATATCGCTATCGCAAAAAGTAGAAGATAAGGCGTTTCATATAAACGGCATGGGGCTATTTTTCTCTCGCGCTATTTTGGACGCGTTTTTATCGGAGCAAATAAGCGGATTTAACTTGCACGACGCTTTCGTTTTAGCTTAAATTTACAGGCTTTTTGGGAGTTTGGCGACCGCGCGACTTTTGGCGTAAATTTGCCTTTGCTTAAATCAGGCTTTGAATTTCGCCGCCCGTAGCCGAATTTCGCTCGCTTGCTTAGTTTTGCGTTTGATAGGCGGTTAAATTTAGGGCGTTAGGCTCGCTCGTCTTCGCGCATTTGCCAAATAAACGTATCGGCGCGGCTTTGTTTTATCTTTAGCGGGGCGCTCAAAACTCGGGCGCGCATTCGTCGCTAGCTTGAGCGCTTTTATCCAAATTTACAGTCGCGTCTTAACGTGTGGTTTATTTAAACCCAAAGCAGCCTTTGCGTTTAGAGTTTCGTTTACGAGGCAGCATTTTGTCTTGGCCTTACCCGCCCGGTTGTTTGCAAACTTGCGTCTAGTCGCCCGTAAAGTATTTTGCCGCCGTAAATTTAGTCCAAATAACGCACCACTAAAGCCGCTAAAATGGGCGCCAAACTAAGCGCGGCGGTTAGTTTATATAGCCGAATGGCTCCAGCGCAGCGACTTTTCATATCGCGGATTTTAGGCGGCTTGCTAGCTAAATTTAGCTCCGCAAGTGCCGCGTCAAATTTGCCGCAATCAAGCCTCCCCTCCGCAAAATCTCTAAAAATCAGCGTATCAAAATGCAGCCTAACGTGCAGATAAAACAGAGCCGCAAAAGCCGTCAAAAAGCCCGCAATAACGGCAAAATGTGTAAAAATAGTAAGACAGACGGCTAGCTGAAGTAAATTTAACAAGAAAACCAGCCTATGCGTCGCCAAAAACCTAGCCGTAACCAGCGCCAAGGCTCTGTCGCCCGTCCTTTGGCGGCATTCGCGCTCCCCGCCTTGCGCCGCTTTTTTGCTTTGCTCCGCATTCGTCATTTTCTCTCCTCATTTTGGACGTTTGGCTAAATTCCAGTTTGTTTTCGCCGAGAAATTTACAATGCCGCTTGTTTCTAGCATTCAGATTTTTTAAATTTGATCCCTCAAACCGGACTTGATCAAATTTAGCCTGCGCCTATTTCGCGCTTAAATTTGCCGCTTCTTTACTTCGCCTTCAAATTTCGCTGGTGCGGACGGCTATCTGCTCTATCCGCTCGCGCAGCGAGCTAGCGACTGCGATCTTTTCGCGGCGAGATTTTAGCAAATTTAGCGCCTCGTCAAAGCCCAGCCCCGCATAAATCATCAGCCAAGCAAGCAGCACAGACGCGCTCCTGCCGTAGCCCAGCGCGCAGCAGACCAGCACCTTTTTGCCGTTCTCGGCGGCTTGTTCGTTTGAGTCCGCGAGAATTTGCCCTGCCTCGGCGATCTTGCTTTCGTTTGCCGCGCCGCAAGTTTGCAAATTTACCCGCGAGCTTGCTTGCTCGTGAAATTTAAAATCTCGCCCGTGCGCGCAGCCCGCCTTGGCGCTAAAATTTGATCCTAGTTCCATCCTTTGCTGCAAATTTTCGCCGCCGCAAAGAGTCGTTTTTACGAGCCGCTCAAGCTCGTCCGCGCCGCGTTTTAGCTCGTCCGCGCTCGGCGTTATCATATCTATCATAGGCAGGCTCGCGTAAATTTGCGCGCCGCCAGACCGCTCAAACTCGGCCGCACAGTCTAGCACCGCGTCAAATTTACCCGCCTCCTTAACCGAGCCTAGATAGAGCCCGGGCAAAATCTCGTCTGAAAGCCGTCGTCCACGCAGCCAAAAAAGAGCATTCAATCGCGCGACGCAAAGATAGGGAAAAAGCAAAGCTTTAGCCGCGACGGCATGACGGCCTCGCTCATTTTTGGCAAAAACTCCCGCGCCCAAAAACGCGTAACCGCAAGCGATCAGCGCGAAACTAAGGCTCGCCCACGATAGCCACAGCATCCACGCGCTCCAAATTTTAGCTCCCAAAATTGCCGCAAAAAGCGTCAAAAACGCGAGTCCCAGATATAGCGCCGCCCATTTGTAGCGCGCAGCCTCTGCGGCCATGGCAAACCTAAGCGGCTCGCCGTCCATCGGGCAAACGAGCAGTACGAAACAACCGGCGGCTAACCCCGTCGGAATGTCGATAAAATGGTGCTGATACGTGGTCAGTACGCTAAGGCCGATGAGCGCAAACCACGCGACAAGCGCCGCCTTAAGCCAAACCGCGTGCGCCTTGCGAAGGTAAAAAGCGCCCACCACGACGCAAAGTATGATGTGCAGCGATGGAGCTTGATTAAACGGGAGGTCAAAGGTGGCGAGGCTTGAGAACAAAAAGCCGCTAAAGCCCGAAACTGAGGGCTTTTCCCACGATATCTGCAGAGGAAAAGCGATGAAAAACAGCGTCGCGATCATCTGCGCTCCTAGCAGCTGCGTAACGTAGCGCGCGAGCTCCCCGGCGTCACGGCAGAGGAAAAATCCAAGCGCGTAGAGCAAATTTAGCGACCAATACGGCACGATGCTCCACGCCCAAAACGGCACCGCGCGCTCCCACGCGAAATAGATCTCAGGCACGTTTGCGCGAGCGCTCGCGAGGGCGTTCGTGGCACCGTAGCTAGCGTAAAATATCGCCGCAACGACGACTAGCGCGGCCAGCTGCGATAAAAATGGTTTTGTTTTCATTTTTGCCTTTTTTGCTAATTCTATCAAATTTTAGCGGATTAATCGGTTCCGAGATCGCTCGCTTGACATAAAAGCGTAAAATTTACTCGCCGAGACCCGTATCTTGACGGTGCTAAATTTGATTTGGCTAAATTTGGCTTTGCAAGCTAAGCTTCTTTGCGCAAAAAACAACCGTTTGAGGTTGTTTTTTACTTTGTTGTAAAAGGGGGTGGGGGCTTGAATTGCGCTCTGCTAGCAGTTGCGAGGCAAAGCCGAAGCAAAAGAGCTCCCTTTTGTAT
>CAUONQ010000227.1:0-3016 GCA_963456995.1 uncultured Campylobacter sp.
ATTTAGCTTCTGCACGATCTCGTTGCTAAGCCCGCCAATCTTGCTAAAATCGATCTGCGGCGGGATCGCGACGCCAAGCAGCCCCTTCATCCTCTCGACCTCGGCGCGCTGCATCGCGATATAGAAATGATACTTGCACTGCGTTAAAATTTCATACAAAACCTCATCGCTAAAGCCCTCAAAATGCGGCGCCAGAGCGAGCAATCCCGCCTTTGAAAAGCCGCTTTTGGCTACGATTTTTTGCAAGCTACAGCTTTGCGAAATGGGCTCCGCGCCGATACTTTGCAGCAGGCTAAGCGTCTGTTTCGAAGGGGCAATCTGTGTTTTTAACAAAAATTCCATTCCGCTCTGCGCGTCGTGCTTAAACCTGCGCGCCCGCTCGTAGCTCGCCTCGTCTAAAAGCCCGATCTCGCGGCCGTATTCGCTTAGGCGCAGCACGGCGTTGCCCTCGCGCAGCAGCAGGCGAAATTCCGCGCGCGAAGTAAACATTCGGTAAGGCTCGTTCGTGCCCTTGGTAACCAGATCATCGATCAAAACGCCGATATACGCCTCATCTCTACGCAAAATCAAAGGCTGCTGCCCACGCAAATCAAGCACGGCGTTGATGCCCGCCATCAGCCCCTGTGCTGCGGCCTCCTCGTAGCCGGTGGTACCGTTGATCTGCCCCGCTAAAAAAAGCCCGCGGATCTTTTTGGTCTCGAGGCTGTGTTTAAGCTCGGTAGGATCGATGAAATCGTACTCGATCGCATATCCTGGGCGGACGATTTTAGCATTTTCAAAGCCTTTGATCGTGCGCAAAAACGCAATCTGCACGTCGTAAGGAAGGCTCGTAGAAAGGCCGTTTACGTAATACTCCGTAGCCTCGCGCGTCTGCGGCTCGACGAAGACGTGGTGGCGGTCGCGATTTGGAAATTCATAAATTTTAGTCTCGATGCTAGGGCAGTAGCGCGGGCCCGTGCTTGAAATTTGCCCCGTAAACATCGGCGCGCGGGCGAAATTTTCGCGGATGATCTCGTGCGTGCGCTCGTTCGTATAAGCGATGAAGCAAGCAAGCTGCTTCGGCGCAAAATTTTTGCTGCGAAAGCTAAAAGCGCGCGGATCGGCGTCGCCGTCTTGGCGCTCAAGCACGCTAAAATCGATCGTCTTAGCATCGATCCTTGGGCAAGTGCCCGTCTTTAGCCGCCCCATTTGCAGTCCCAGACTTCGCAGCGATTCGGCCAACTCGACGCTCGCCAGCTCGCCTACGCGCCCCGCTTGCAGCTTGTTCTCGCCTACGTGAATTAGCCCGTTTAAAAAGGTACCGGCGGTGATTATCAGATGCTCGGTCTCATAAGCGTTGCCAAGATGGGTCTTAACGCCGCAAACGCGCTGCTCGCCGCCTTGCTCGCAGGTTAAAATTTCGCTCGCGATCTCCTGGCTTATGTCCAGCCCCTGCGTGTTTAGCAGCAAATTTCGCATGTAGATGCGGTATTCGTCCATATCGATCTGAGCGCGCGAGCCGCGCACGGCGGGGCCCTTGCTCTCGTTTAAAATTCTAAACTGCAGCCCGCATGCATCCGCCGCAAGCCCCATCTGACCGCCCAGCGCGTCAATCTCCTTTACCAGATGCCCCGTAGCAAGGCCGCCTATTGCGGGGTTACAGCTCGCAGCGCCGATCTGCTCGGCTAAGATCGTAATTAGCAGCGTCTTAGCGCCCATTTTTGCGGCGGCTAAGCTTGCCTCGATACCCGCATGCCCGCCACCCACAACGATAACGTCGTATTTCATTTTTTGCCTTTAAATTTAAAGCCGCAATTTTAGCTAAAATAAAATTTCAAAACGATAAATCGCGCGCAGATGCCGCGGACGAGCCGTCCGTAAAAGCTGCGGACACAAAATCGGCACGCGAAGGGTGTAAAATTCCGCGTAAATTTTTAGCGTAAAATTCCTGCACCAAAATTTCATGCGCGAGCTTTGCTTTAAATTTCGCATTGTATAATTACGCATTTTTTTCAAAAAGGCTAAGTATTGATAGACAAATTTTATATTTCCGAGCTGAAAGATCACGTGATAGGCGGCTGCGAAATTGCAAAGGAGCAGGCGATAGAGCTGGCGCGATGCGAGGATTTGGGCGCGCTTTTTGCGGCGGCGGATGAGATCAGGCGCGAGTTTTGCGGCGATAAATTTAATCTCTGCACGATCATAAACGTAAAATCGGGGCGCTGTAGTGAGGACTGCAAATACTGCGCGCAGTCGGCGCATTTTAACACGGGCTGCGAGACTTACGGAATTTTGGGCGAGCAGCAGGTATTAAGCGCCGCGCTTGCAAACGAAGCCGAGCAGACGCACCGCTTCTCGCTCGTCGCCAGCGGGCGCGGAATTTCTCAAAAAAGCTCCGATCTAGGGGCATACTGCGCGATTTACGAGCGGCTGCGAAGCGAAACGCGGCTGCATCTGTGCGCCTCGCTGGGGATCGCATCAAAGCCCGCGCTGGCGCTGCTTAAAGCAAGCGGCGTGCAGACCTATCATCACAATCTCGAGACTTCGCGCAAATTTTATCCGCAGATCTGCACGACGCACAGTTACGACGACCGCATCCAAACTATCGAGAATTGTCGCGCCGTGGGGCTTGACGTATGTAGCGGCGGGATTTTCGGGCTGGGCGAAAATATGGAGGATCGCATCGATATGGCGCTGCAGCTGCGAGAGCTGGGCGTTAGCTCCGTGCCGATCAATATCCTGGCCCCGATCAAGGGCACTCCGCTGCAAAACGCCGCGCCGCTAGCGCACGATGAAATTTTAAAATCGATCGCGATCTACCGCTTCATCTTGCCGCGCGCGTATCTGCGCTTCGCAGGCGGCAGGCGAAATTTGGGCGAGCACGTGCGCACGGCGCTTGGATGCGGCATCAACTCGGCGCTTACGGGCAATTTCCTAACCACCACCGGCGATAGCATCGCAAGCGATAAGGCGCTTGTGACGCAGTGTGGGTTCGACCTCGCAAAAGGCGCGGATTAACGGCGGTCGGGAATTAAAG
>CAUONQ010000228.1:0-3007 GCA_963456995.1 uncultured Campylobacter sp.
GACGCGTAAATTTACGAAAGGAAGAAAAATGAGTAAAATTTACAATCTAAACGCCAATACGAAAGTGATCGCAAAAAGCGTCGTTAGCAAGAGAATTTTTGATTGTGAGAACGCTCACGTCGACGTGTTTGCCTTTGACGATGCCAAGTGTAAGATCTAATTAGCGCGAGACAAAAGTATCGGTAAGAGACACCAGATAAATACGGCACAATTGCTTTAAATTTAAAAATATGCTGCCTAAAAAATCTGCGCGGTATAGAAATTAACCACCTATTAGCACATAGCCATAAATTAATTAAAGAGAATAAATCACTTAAACGATCGAAATTTGCGCGGATAAATTTGTCTGAAAAGCATAGCTTCAAATGCTTATTTATCAGTACCGAGCACCACACAAATAGCGTAAATTTAAAAGTAATAAATCGCGCTGCGTTCTTTGCGCGCAAACAAAAAGAACGACGAATAAATTTGAACAGAATGATACATAGTCGCATGCGGTGAGATAATCTTATTTTATTCTCAGCTGTCCTACTATGCGCGTATAGGTAAGACCATATGTGCTATATCGGCAGGGTCGCAGCGAGTTCAATCTGCCGCGCTGTCCGCTCTTTCGGTTAATCGCAAAATTTCACTTATCTTTTGCGGCTCTTTAATGCCTCGCGCATCCTCCACGCGGCTGTTTAGATCGATAGCGTAAGGGCGCAGCGCGAGCGCTTCAAGGATATTTTGCGCGCCGATACCGCCTGCAAGGACAAAAGAGATCGCGCTGTTTTGGGGATCGGTACCACGCCCATCCATGCTATCATCTTTCGCAAAACCGGGCTCGCTCGCTTCGCTATCATTCGCAATATTTGGCACGCCCGCCTCATAGTCGTTTGCGCCGCAATCATCGGCGCCCTCCCTTGCGGGCTTTGTACCGATTGACCGAGAGGTGGCGTATGCATTGGCTCCGCAATCCTCGTCGCTCTTTGCGTCGTCCGAGCTTCGTATTGTAGCGCCCGCGCAGTTTTTTTTATCGCTCGTTGCGCCGTCTCGTCCTTGGTAGCCAAGCCCAGCGCGTCGTAGCAGATCCCAGTCAAAACTCACACCGTTGCCGCCGAGGCTCGCCCCTTTGGCGTCGAATAAGATCCGATCGAAGCTCAAGCCCTCAAGTGGCGGCATTTCGGCACCAATCCTTAGCACCTGCCACGCTTCGATGCCCGCTGCGTTAAGGCGCGCTTTGAAATCCACACTTATACTTCCGTAAATTTGAGCGCAGTCTAGCTCGCAAAGGCTGCAAATTTTTAAAATTTGCTCCTCGTCTAAAGCTTCCTTATATAAAATTTCAGAATTTAGATCTTTTACCGAGGCGGACACAGCGCAGTTTGCGTTTAAATTTACGTTCAAATCCTCGCGCTGCTTTTCGTGAAATTCCGCGGTTCCGCAAAATTCTACGCCGCCGCTCGTGCCCGCGTAAATTTTATCTTCACAAATTTCTTCGCCGCGAGCTTTGTCGCCAAAATTTTCGCACTCCTGCGGCGTGGTGTCGTGCTTTTCGGAGCTCAAAGCAAAAACTCCGACGCACTTTGCGCCGTTTTCATGCGCGATATGCGCGATCTCGCGCGCTGTATCTATACTCACGCGGCGCTTCGAGCTTGACACGAATATCACGCCTAAAAACTCCACGCGCACGCCCGAGCTGTCGCCCGGATTTCGCGAACTGCCGCCGAAATTTTTATCGCAATCACAATTTTGCTCGCACGTAAAATTTGGATGATTTTGCGCGCGACATGCGGAATTTTCGCTGCCCTGATTAAAATTTTGCGCGAAATTCTTGCTGCCGGAATTTCGCGTAGAATTCTCGGCATCCGAATTAAAATTCCGCCCAGGATTTTCGTCGCCCGATTGCGGTAAATTTTTAGCGTCGTTCGCGCACTCTAAATTGGCGCATAAAGCCGAGCTGCATGCCAGCACTGTGCGGGCTTCGGCGGCGCTTTTGATGCCGCAAATTTTAATCTTACTTTTGTACGACATATAAAAATTCCGTCACGTAAAGCTCGCGCGCGCTTAAATTTCTGCTCGCGCGGTAGGCCGGATAGCGGATCTCTATCGTGCGCACGGAGCCGATTTTCGCGAGGTTTTTTAAAAATTCCGCCTTCGAGATAAAGCCCTCGGAATTAAAAGAGATTATTAAAAATTTCGCCGGAAATCCTGCTAGCAGCGCGAAAAATTCCTCCGCAGCACTTGATTTTTTGTTGTAAGCCGAGCGGTTCCAGTCCGCGGGGATTCCAGAAACTCTGCTAAGCCCCGCAGCGTTTGGGCGCTTGCCATCGTTTATAAAATCTGTGATCAAATTTAGCATGAAATAGTTCGAGCCGTAGGGATGTTGATTGTAAGGGGGATCGAAATACGCGACGTCAAGCTGCGAAAAGCGCTCGCGCGCACTCTGTGCAAAGCACGCGGCATCCTCTTGAAAGACCGCGCTTTCGCAGGCAAAATTTGAAAGCACGGGCAGGCGCAAAGAAATCTCGCCCATTATGCGAGCTAGCGCGTTTTCGCCGCTGCCGCCGAACTTGCCCACGCCCGCTTTGTCCTTGTAAAAGCCCTTAAAAACGCCGCCCATGTTTGAGTGGATGCTCGCCTCGCTAAGCAGCGGCGCGGTGAAAAAATCACGAAATTCTTGCGGGATTTTGCTAATCTGCTCGCAAAGCCCGCCCAAAATCAGGGCGTTTCGGCGCGTGTAAAAAGCGCGCTCGCCCGCCTTGATATTCTCATCGTCCTTCGGCGCGTACAGCTCGCTAAAAAAGCTCTCAAGCGGCGTAAAATTTCTTAAAATTTCAGCGTGTAGTTCGGTCAAATCTCGCCACAGCCCGTCGCTAAAATTTGAAAGATAGCAGGAGTTTATCGCGCGCGAGTAGCCCTCCAGGTCGTTTGCGATCACGAGGTTTGAGTGCGCTTTAGCCAGGCGCGCGACGATGCCGCTGCCGCTGCAGACGTCTGCGACGCTGATCTTGCCCTGCCCAAGCTC
>CAUONQ010000229.1:0-2994 GCA_963456995.1 uncultured Campylobacter sp.
GACGGCATACGAGATGTAGAGAGGTCTCGTGGGCTCGGAGATGTGTATAAGGGACCGCGCTCTTATGAGTGTCCGTCACGCTTTCGTGCAGGCTCGTCGCGCTCTTTCGGAGGCTTGCCACTTCCTTGCGGGTAGTTAGTCGCAAAAAATTTTGAGTAAAATTTAGCGTAATTTAAATTCTAAAGCTTTGCCTATCAACCGCCTCTTCAGGATCTGAATTATCATCGCGCTCCTGTGAGCGTCCGCCGCGCGGCTCCTGTCTAGGCTGCACTCCAAAGCTCTCCAAGACCTTGCCTAAGCTTTCGTTTGCATCCTTAATGATGCCTTGCAGGCTTTCGCCCATCTGATCAAGGTTTTTGCCCGCCTCGCGTGCCGCCGCCTCACCCTGCTTTAGCAGATCCTCGATCCTATCCGCGTTGCGAGCGGCGAAATCGTTCAACGCTTCGGGCGCCTTTTTCTGCAAATTTTGCAAGGCCTCGCCCAAAACCTTAGCATCGTTTGCAAGCTCGTCTATCGTGGAGTTTAGATCGGATTTTTGCTTACTCTCAAAGCCCTGCGGCACGGAATTTTGAGCGGAATTTTGCCCCGAGCCATCCGCGCTTTTATTAAAATTTCGCCCTTGATTACCCGCGCTAAAATTCTGCTCCAAACGCGCGCTTTGCTCGCGATCTTGCCCGTCCGACCCGCCGTCGCAGCCGCTCAAAATACACGCCGCAGCTAGCGCCAAAGTAAAATTTCGCGCTGCGCTTATAAAGCTAAAATCGTTTATAAAATTAAAATTTCTAGCGCGACCTGTCGAGATAAAATTTAATCCGCCTTGCGCTGAGATAAAATTTTGCCCGCTGCCGATCTTTATAAAATTTCGCCCAACGTACGCCGAAGTAAAATTTCGCCCGCCATCCGCCGAATCGAAATTTTGCCATCGTCCAAAGCCCGGCTCGCCGCTTGCTCGGATAAAATTCTGCGCTAAATCGCGTACGCATCTTTTCAAAATTTGCCTTTTCAAAATCCGCTCCTTTAAATTTCATCTCTCGCAGGCGCGCTCGGAAGCCGCCCGAAAAACAGATCGCTTCTAAGCTTCAAAAGCAAGCAGATAGCGATATCGGCGCTTTGTTCGCGGATGTAGTTTCGATCACCCTTTAGATGAAATTCCCCGACGATCTGTTTGCCGCCCTGCTCCTTTGCGCCGATAAAGACCGTCCCTACGGGCTTTTGCGCGCTTCCGCCGCCGGGGCCCGCGATACCGCTTACTGCAAGAGCAAAGCTCGCCCCGCTGCTTTGCAGCGCGCCCTCCAGCATCTCGCCCACGGTCTGCGCGCTTACCGCGCCGTAGCGAGCGAGCGTATCTTCGCCTACGTTGAGCCAGAGATTTTTTATCTCGTTGGCGTAGCTTACGAGCGAGCCGTCAAAAACGTCGCTCACACCCGCAACCGCGCCGAATTTTGCGGCGATTAGCCCTGCGGTGCAGCTTTCGGCGAAAGTGATCTTAGCGCCTATTTCGCGCAGTCTATCCACTACAAAGCCCATAAAATCGCCGCCTTCGATGTAGCAGCTCTCATAATACTTGCCGACGCTTTGCAAAAACGCGTCCAGCGCTCCGAATTTCATCGCACTGGCGCGCACGAGTAGCAAAAAGGAGCAGGGCCTGCTGATCGTAAGCGAAATTTTATAACTGATCGCGAGGCTTTCTAGGCGCTGCTTTACGCTTTCGTATTCGCAATCGAAGAGATAAAAGCTCTCGCCCGCGCTCGGCGCGTCTTGAAGGATCGGCGGCAAGCTCTGCAAGCAAAGCGCCTTGATCACGTTTACCGAGCAGCCTCTGACGTTTAGCAGGAAGCTATTTTTCGCCACCGTGCGCGCCATCGAGGGAGCTAGGGTCTCTCCGTTTTTTAGCTCGAGCGAATCAAAAGAGAGCGTCGATAAAATTTTACCGACGACCGCGTAAGCGGAGTTTGCCGCAAAGATCGTGATAAAATCGTACGAATCGATCATCTTTTCAAGCGCGAAGGGCAAAACCTTATCGTTTTCGCTTAAGAATTTCAGATCGTCCATCCGCCCAAAAACTCGTTCGTAGCTGCGAGAAATATAGCTCATCAAAGCCGCGTCGTAGCGGATCTCCTCGCCGATTACAAGGATGATATTTTTCATAAATACCCTCATTAAATTTTCGCACATTATAGCATAAACGCAGACTGCTCTTTCAGAGCTTTTTAATGGCGTTTTGGATAAACTTCACAAATTTTTTAAGACACGAAAAGGTACAAATATGGACTACAAAGATACTCTCTTTCTTCCTACGACAGACTTTGCGATGCGAGGCGCGCTGCCGCAAAACGAACCTGCGCGGTTTAAGGCATGGTACGACGAGCGTAAAATTTACGAAAAGATGAAAGCTAGGCGCAAGGGCGCAAGCGTTAGCTTCAATATCCACGACGGCCCGCCATATGCTAACGGGCACCTCCACATCGGCCACGCGCTGAATAAAATTTTAAAAGACATAATCACCAAAACCCATTATTTCTTCGGCGAGGATATCCGCTACGTGCCGGGCTGGGACTGCCACGGTCTGCCGATCGAGCAGCAAGTAGAGATCAAACTAGGTGAGCAGAAAAAATCGCTTTCAAAAGTGCAGATACGCGAGCTTTGCAGACAGCACGCCAAAGAGTTCATCGACGTGCAGCGCAATGAATTTAAAGATATGGGGATTTTGGGCGACTGGGACGATCCGTATCTGACGCTAAAATTTGAGTTTGAGGCTGAAATTTACAAGGCGCTCTGCCAGATCGCAAAAAAAGGAATTCTGATCGAGCGCTCAAAGCCCGTGTTTTGGAGCTGGGCGGCAAAAAGCGCGCTCGCAGAAGCCGAGGTCGAATACAAAGACAAAGAGGACTACTCGATCTTCGTGGCGTTCGATCTAAGCGATGAAGCGAACGCTAAAATCGGCGCGAAAGGCGCCAAAGCGGTCATCTGGACGACCACGCCTTGGACGCTGCC
>CAUONQ010000230.1:0-2980 GCA_963456995.1 uncultured Campylobacter sp.
ATGCAAAGGATAAAAAATGATAAATGTATTGATGATAGAAGACGACAGCGAGTTCGCACAGCTTCTAACCGAATATCTGGCTAAATTTAACATCCAAGTTACAAACTTCGAAGACCCGTATCTGGGCATTAGCGCTGGGATCAAAAACTACGATCTACTGATTTTGGATCTTACGCTTCCGGGGATGGACGGACTTGAAGTCTGCAAAGAGATCCGCGAGAAATACGACATTCCGATCATCATAAGCTCTGCTAGAAGCGACGTGAGCGATCGCGTAGTGGGCCTTCAGATCGGTGCGGATGATTATCTACCCAAGCCTTATGATCCAAAAGAGATGCACGCGCGCATTATGAGTCTCATCCGCCGCTATAAAAAAGCTAGCGAGAAGGAAGAAACTGCCACGGATAGCGTATTTCGTATCGACGACAAGCGCCATGAAATTTACTTCGGCGAGGAATCGCTCGTGCTAACGCCTGCGGAGTATGAAATTTTAGAATACCTCATCAAGCAGCATAGTTTTTCGGTATCTCGCGAGCAGCTCGTATACCATTGCAAGAGCCTAAAAGATAAGGATTCAAAGAGCTTAGACGTCATCATCGGACGCCTACGCACCAAAATCGGCGATAGCTCCAAAGCACCTAAGCATATCTTTTCGGTTCGCGGTATCGGCTATAAGCTCATCGGATGAAGCACTCCTTAATCACTAAAATTTCGGTTTTTTTTGTAATCGCGATCATCTTAGTCTGCGTACTTTTCATCACGTTCGCACGGATGCAGATGAATAGAGCCCTAGGCAGCATGCAGGCCAATCAAATAAACGCGGTCAATAATCTACTTGAGCTATACAAGCGCAACGCCCCTCCCAGCGATATTGAGCGCTACTTCTCCAGCTATGGCTTGGAGCTTGTAAAAGACAAAAATATCATCCAAAACATCATCACGAGCGGTAAAATTTTTTTTGTCCAAGACACCTCTATTGGCGAGTTTAGCTCGGTCGAGTATAATAATTCGCTGTTTTTAAATATAAAAAACAACTCTTTCGTCGTGGTTTTCGAAAGCCTCGGCACGAAGAATTTAAACGATCCGCTCTGGGTCGGGTTTTTGCTTACGATGGTGGTTTTGATCTCGCTTTATCTATCGATCGTGCGAAGTTTTACGCCGCTAAAAAAACTAAGCAAAAATATCAAAAAATTCGCCCAAGGTAATTTGGACGTAAATTTAGCCGCCACGCATAGCGAGGACGAGATCGGGCAAGTCGCGCAGGAATTTAACAACGCAATCGCTAAAATTCAAGAGCTCATTCGCTCGCGCCAGCTATTTTTACGCACCATCATGCATGAGCTCAAAACCCCGATCGGCAAGGGCAGGCTAATCACCGAAATGCTCGATGACGAAACGCAAAAAGAGCGGCTCGTCAATGTCTTTGAGCGGCTTGAAATTTTAATCAACGAGTTTGCCAAAATCGAGCAACTGCTCTCAAAAAGCTACTCGCTAAATTATCAGGATTATCATTTTAGCCTCATTTTAGAGCAGGTAAAAGATATGTCGATGCTCGATAACTGGGATGAGCTCATTAGCACGGATATCGAGTGCGACGCGGTGATAAACGTGGATTTCGGGCTATTTGCGCTGGCGATTAAAAATTTAATCGACAATGCCCTAAAATACTCCAGCGATAAAAAAGTCCGCATCATCTGTGATGAAAACAAAGTAAGCGTCGCCAACCGCGGCGCGGCGCTTGCAAAATCATTCGAGCACTACAAGCAGGCTTTTATCAGAAATAAAGACGAGAAAGCCACCGGCATGGGGCTTGGGCTTTACATCATCGATAAAATTTGCGAGCTGCATAAATTCCGCTTCGAGTATAATTACAGCGACGGCACACACTATTTCTCGATCGTCTTTTCGCCAAAGGGCGCTATATGAGCGGCACAGACAGGTTTGAAGAGCTCGTCGCGAGCTTTGAAAAGCTTCCGGGCGTGGGCAAAAAATCCGCCCTGCGCTTTGCCTACTACGTAAGCGTGCAAAACTCCTTTCTGGGGCTAAATTTAGCGCACAATATCGAAGAGGCGGTGCGCGGACTGCACAGATGCCGCATCTGCGGCGCGGTATGCGAGGGTGAGATCTGCGAATACTGCGCCGACGAGGAGCGCGAGAGCGATAAAATTTGCATTGTCGAAAACCCTAAAGATATCTTTATTTTAGAGAGCAATAAAATTTACAACGGCCGCTACTTCGTGCTAGACGCCGCTGACGAAGATAAGATCGCGGCGCTGCGCACCATGGTGGAGCAAAACGGCGCGCGCGAGCTGATATTTGCGCTGACGCCGGGCATTAACTCAGACGGGATCATGCTCTACATCGAGGACAAACTCGCGGATCTAAGCTTGAAATTTACCAAGCTCGCTCAAGGCGTGCCTACGGGCGTAAGCTTAGACAACGTCGATATGCTCTCGCTAATAAAGGCGATCAACGGGCGCACCGATATTTAAAATTTCGACGAAATTTTAAATTTATGCGGTCAAATTTAAAGCATAAAGCGGCTAATAAGCTTTGCCGTGGGGCCAAGCGGCGAAATTTCAGGCGTTAAATTTAAATAGTGGACGTGCGATGAACGCGATGAAATTTATTAAAATTTACGCGGCTTCGGTGGGCGAAACGATGCGGCAGGCACGGCGGCGCCCCGCTCGCCGCGAGGCTTTAACGGCGATTTGACACATAAAATTTAAGCGCTTCCGTTTCAAAGCGGAGTTTTAAGCGCGGAATTTCGAGCGCTCGAATTTTAAAAGGCGAAATTCTAAACGGCAAATTTAGATCGCTAAATTTTAAAAGCGCTTTCGAAAGTAGCAGCGAGACGGGGTTGCGCGACGCCGCGAGCTCGTAAAATTTAAAGGCGCTTTTCAAGGCGCCGAATGGTTTAAATTTTTAAATTTCACAGACGCGAGATTTAAAAATTTAAACGTAATTTTCTATTATAATA
>CAUONQ010000231.1:0-2978 GCA_963456995.1 uncultured Campylobacter sp.
CGCTACGACAGACTCGTGGAGTTTTTAGGCGGCAGAAAGACGGCGGGCGTGGGCTTTGCGATCGGTATCGAGCGAATAGCCGAAATTTTAAAAACGCGCGAAGCCCCTCAAACGCGCGAGGGGATTTATATCGGCGCGCTGGATGAGGCGTTTGTTAGCACGGCGTTTTCGTTTGCATTAAAGCTGCGAAAGCTTTGTAAAACTCAAATTTCATACGAGCCCAAGAGCCTAGCCAAGCATTTAAAAGCAGCCGACGCAGCAAAGGCAAAATTTTGCCTTTGCATCGGGCAGGACGAGTTTGACCGAGCCGAGGTGTGGTGCAAAAATTTAGAGGATCAAAGCACCTTTGCGATCAAATTTAAAGAGGTTGAAGCATTTTTTAAGGATAGAGCATGAGCGATTACGGACTAAATATTTGGGGGAATTCCAACTTCACGATAGACGGGGGCAAACTATGCCTAAACTCCGATTTCAAGCAGCCTTTGGTGGATATAATAAAAGAGATCCGCGCAGACGGCGTGCGAGGCCCGATACTACTGCGCTTCCCGCACCTCATCAAAAAGCAGATCGTCGAAATTTACTCAAATTTTAACCGCGCCATTAAGGAGTTTGATTACAAGGGAAAATTCCACGCCGTCTATCCGCTTAAAGTAAATCAATTCCCGGGCTTCGTTAAAAATTTAGTCGATATCGGCGAGCCTTACGGATACGGACTCGAGGCCGGCAGCAAGCCCGAACTACTACTAGCGATGGCGTATAACAAATACGGCGCGCCAATTACCGTAAACGGTTTTAAAGATAAGGAGCTTATAAATATCGGCTTCATCGCCGCAGAGATGGGGCATAACGTAACGCTTACGATCGAGGGACTAAACGAGCTTGAAACCATCATCGAAACGGCTAAGGAGCGGTTTGCGCCAAAGCCTTTCATCGGGCTACGCATCAGGCTGCATAACTCCGGAAGCGGGCTGTGGGCGAAAAGCGGCGGGATAAATTCCAAATTCGGCCTTACCTCGACTGAGCTTATAGAGGCGATAAACTTACTGAAGAAAAACGACCTCATCGAGCAGTTTACGATGATTCATTTTCATATCGGCTCGCAGATTACCGAGATCCACCCGCTCAAAAAGGCTCTCATCGAAGCGGGCAATATCTACACCGAGCTTCGCAAAATGGGTGCGAAAAATTTAAAATCCATAAATTTAGGCGGAGGGCTCGCTATCGAATACTCCCAAGCCAAAGAAAGCTCCAGCCGCAACTATACGCTAAAAGAATACGCCAACGACGTGGTTTTTTTGCTAAAATCGATCGCAGAGGATAAAAAAGAGGCTGAGCCTGATATTTTTATCGAGAGCGGAAGATACGTAGCCGCCAGCCATGCGGTGCTCGTGGCGCCGATTTTGGAGCTTTTTACCCAAGAATACGCCGAAGAAAAGCTCGCCCTAAAAAAGGATAATCCGCCGGTAGTCGCCGAGCTATACGATCTGTATAAAACTCTAAAACCCTCCAACGCGCTAGAGTATCTGCACGATGCTATGTCGCACATGGAGAGCGTGCTTACCCTTTTTGATCTGGGATATGTCGATCTGATCGACCGCTCAAACGGCGAAATTTTAGTTCATCTAATAATGCGAAAGGCGTATGGAATTTTGGGCAACAAGCAAGAGTATAGCAATTTCTTAAACTCACTAGGCAACGCCCAAGAGCGCTATTTGGTAAATTTTTCGATCTTTCAAAGCCTGCCCGATTTTTGGGGCATCAAGCAACACTTCCCAATCATGCCGTTAGAGAGGCTGGATGAGCGCGCCACGCTATCGGCGTCGATCTGGGATATCACCTGCGATAGCGACGGCGAGATAGAATTCGACAATCAAAAAAATCCGCTCTTTCTGCACGATTTCGACCCTGAAAAAGAGGAGTATTTTTTGGGCTTTTTTCTTGTCGGAGCATACCAGGAGGTGCTTGGTATGAGCCATAACCTCTTTGCACACCCCACCGAAGCGACCGTGATTTTAAAGGATGACGGCGGCTTTGAGATCAAGGATTTTATCGAATCTCAATCGGTCATCGACATCTTGGAGGATATGGACTACGACGTAGTAGATATCCGCGAAAGCCTAAACGAGCGCGTCGAAAAATCAAATCTTATCGGAGATAAAGAGAAAAAGCATATCCTGGGCGAGCTATATCTGTTTTTAAACGACAATAGCTACTTAAAGACGATCAAATGAGTTTTTGGCAAATTTTAAAACAGGACTTCACCGAGCCGATGCGCCAAGACCCCGCATGCAACAGCGTATTTGAGATATTTTTCTGCTATCCCGGTGTCTGGGCGCTAATAAATTATCGCTTCGCGCATTTTTTCTACGAGCGAGGTTTTAAGCTCATAGCTCGCGCGATCAGCGGACTTAGCCGCATAATCACCGCCGTAGATATAAACCCGGGTGCGCAGATCGGCTCGGGCGTATTTTTTGACCACGCCACGGGGCTTGTCATCGGAGAAACGGCGATCATCGGCGATAACTGTCTGATCTATCAGGGCGTCACTCTCGGCGGCGTGAGCTTAGAGCACGGCAAGCGCCATCCGACGCTGCAAAACGGCGTCGTAGTGGGCGCGGGAGCCAAAGTATTAGGCAACATCACCATCGGCGAAAATTCCAAAATAGGCGCAAATTCTGTCGTCGTAAAGGACGTAGCGCCGAACTGCACCGCCGTAGGAGTGCCTGCTAGAATTTTAGGAAGCTGCGAGAGCGATCCTTTGGCGCATAATAAAATTCCCGATATCAGCCAGGAGCTTATCAAATATCTCATCAAGCGTATCGAAATTTTGGAAGATTGCATATGCAACGGCAGAAAAGATATCGCCGAAATGGATGAGGATCTAAATAAATTCTACGAAGAGTATCTAAAATCATTAAAATAAAAGGGTTAAAGTGAAAAAAGCTCTATTTTTTACGATCTGTGCAATTTTATCGGCA
>CAUONQ010000232.1:0-2975 GCA_963456995.1 uncultured Campylobacter sp.
GCATTATACATAAAAATAGTTAAGTCTTAACTTGCGTTTTATTAAATTTAGATAAAATTGCCCCTTTTGTTATAGCTTAAGGAGAATTTCGTGGAAGAAGATTATTATGAAATTTTAGGCGTGGCGCGCGACGCGGACGCCGAGACGATAAAAAAGGCGTTTCGAAAGCTCGCTTTGCAATTCCATCCCGACCGTAACCAAGGCGACAAGGAGTCGGAGGAGAAATTTAAAAAGATCAACGAAGCGTATCAAATTTTAAGCGACGATCAAAAGCGCAGGATGTATGATCGCTACGGCAAAGAGGGCATCAGCGGCGCATACGGCGGCGCGGGCGGCGGAGGAGGATTTGATTTTAGCTCCATTTTCGGCGATTTTTTCGAGCAGGCATTCGGCGGCGGCGGTCGCTCGGCTCGTCCCAGCGATCCATACGGCATCGATACCGAACTAGCCGTAACGCTGGAGTTTAAAGAAGCTTTAGAGGGCGTACATAAGGAGATAAAATACAAGATCAAAAAGCCGTGCCCTACTTGCGACGCCACCGGCTCGAAGGATAAAAAAAGACATACTTGCTCCGCTTGCGGCGGTACGGGACGCGTCGCGGTTAGGCGCGGATATATGAGCTTCATCCAAAGCTGCTCCGAATGCGGCGGTACGGGCGAGATCGTAAAAGACAAATGCAAGGATTGCGGCGGCAGGGGCTTTACCGAAGAGGACGTGAGCCTTAAATTTGACATTCCCGCAGGCATAGACGACGGACAGCGCGTGCGCCTAAGCGGCAAGGGCAATGTCTCTAAAACCGGCGAGATCGGGGATCTGTACGTGATAGTGCGCGTGAAGGAGGACAGCCACTTCCTGCGCGACGGAGATGACCTATATATCGAGGTGCCGGTGTTTTTCACGCAGGCGATCTTGGGCGAGAGCATCGAGGTGCCGACGCCGCGCGGCAAGGCAGAGCTGAAGCTCAAAGTAGGCACGAAGGACAAGCAGCGCTTCACGATCTACGGCGAGGGTGCGCCGAATATCCGCACCAAGAAAAACGGCGATCTGATCGTGCAGGTAAACGTCCAGACGCCTAAAAAATTGAACGAGAAGCAAGAAGCGCTTTTGCGCGAACTTCAAGAAAGCTTCGGCAGCAAGGGCGGAGACGACGAGGGGATACTCGATAAGATCAAGAATTTTTTCAAGTAAGCTGTCTTGGTCTGCCTTGCGTGGCGATTGTTTAAGATCTAGCTTAGCGGGCTGCGGAATTTTAAATTTAACCGCTGCCTGTTTAGCCTCCCTACTGCTTGTTTGCTTGCTCGCTAGGCGTCGTTCATTTGATCGTAGCTTGCTTGATCTTCGTCGGCCGTCGTTCAGTAGGACGCCTATCGTTTAGCCGCCGTTTGCCAAGCGCCGTCTGTCTGATCGTCATAAACACCGCGCGGCGACTTTATACGATAATGCTTGCGAGTAGAATTTTATCCACGTCTGCGACGGTCTTTGAATGCTACTGCGACGTTAAACGACGGCTCGGAGCGGCTCGCGCGCCGTAAAAGCAGTTTATAAATTTAAAAAGGACGAAAATGGATCGCAAAAACGGATCTGCGAATTTCAGATCCGCAGACGATGAGATGTTTGCGTTTTTATCGAGCTTGGGCGATCGCTGGCAGGTAAGCGAGGGCGGAGTAAAATTTGTAGAGGAAAATTTCACCTTCATTGGCTCCAAGCCCGTCTTACGGGGGTTGAAAGATTACGCGACCGCGGACTGCCTGAGCTTTGCTGATGCTAAAAGCTTCATAGACGCAAACCCTGCGGTAAAAGAGAGGATTTTAGGCGGCGAAATCTGCTATCTAGGCGATAATTTAACGAGCGCCGAGGTTAAATTTGCGCCTGAATATTTTTACGATTTTTTAAAATTTATAATGGAGCAGGTCCCAGAACACCACTATTTTTTCAGCCCTACCGCGCGTTGGCTTCTACTGATCGCTATGGAGAAATACGTGGAATTTGCGGCTTTAGATTAGCGTTTTGGCCCGCGAAAATTTGCGAAATTTTGCCGCCTGTGCCGCGCGAGTTTGGACTGGCTGCGGCCTGCTACGGCGTGGAGCTAAAGAGGAGTGGGAGATCGGTTGAAATTTGTCGACTGCAAAGATCGTGCCGCAGCGGCGTGAAATTTAAACGGGCGCTCCGTTCGCGAACTAGCCCTTGCCTAGCTTGATACGTGCCCTAAAATCGGGCATGATCTGCGCGATGAGCGCGTAAAAATCCGCTCCGTGGTTTGCATGGATGAGGTGCGCGAGCTCGTGCAGCACGACGTATTCGACGAAGCGCGGATCCCGCTCTATCAGGCTTAGCGAGAAGTTGAGATAGCCCTTTGCGTGGTTGCAGCTGCCCCAGCGCGTCTGCATTTTGCGCACCCGCACTCGCGCGATCTTGCGGCCTATCCGTGGGGAAAGCTTCGCGATATAGCGCAGATAAATCTCAAGCGCAAAAGCCTTTTTAAACGCCGCAAACTCGCCCTCACCCTCGCAAAAGATCGCGTCTTGTGACATGAAAATCTTATTTTTAAATTTAGAGCTTTGGATAAAATTTTTGATCGTAAAATCCGGCTCGTCGTGCTCCGCCGCTTGCGCGCCTTGTGCTACATTTTGCAGCGCGTTTTCGCTCGCAGATTTTGAAATTCCTTCACCCACGATAGGTTTAAATTTTAAAATTTCGCCGCTTGAGGTGGAGTTAAATTTACTCGCATCATTGCTTTGCGGAACGCGCCCACCCAAGTGAAATTTTAGAATTTCGTTGCGGGATTGTTCGAAAACATTTTGCGCCGCGGTATCTACAGGCCCGTCGCCGTTTTGCTCTAGCGCTTCTGTCTGGATACGGCTCGATTTGAAAAACCCATCGCCCGCTAAATTTTGTGCGCCGCCGCGATTTAAATTTTGCCCCCGCGCGCCCAAAGCATTTGGGTTAAATTTTAAATTTTCGCCGCTTTCCAGGCT
>CAUONQ010000233.1:0-2967 GCA_963456995.1 uncultured Campylobacter sp.
GTTGTATGAAATTTAAGGAGATAGACGAATCTCGTCGCGGCTTTTTAAAAGGAGCTTTGGCAGCAGCCGCCATCGCCGGACCGGAAGCGATGCTTGCTGGCTATACGCCGTTTAAGCCCGATTCGCTGCAGGTTTGGTCGTGCGGAGGGCTGTCCGAAGCATTTAACGAGCTAAACGCCATTTATGAGTCAAGGACGGGACACAATATCCAGTACACCGGCGCCTTTGCGGGCGCACTCGGAAAGTCGCTGCTAGCCTTGCAGGGCAAGACGGAGGTTTTCGGCGCCCGCGTTTTGGAGCTGTCTCAAAAACTGCGCAAGGCTGGGCTTAGCCTCCGCTTTAGACCGCTATGTTTTACCGACTACGTTTTAGTAGTGCCAAAAGGCAATCCCGCGGGCATTCGCGACTTAAAGGATTTGGCAGAGCCAGGCGTAAGGGTGATGCTGCCGCTAAGGGCATCGCCTCCTGGTAGCGGACCGGTAAAGGGAATTTTGAAAAATTCAGGTCTCACGGGGCCTGTTATGAAAAATATGGTCGCCAACGGCTCATGCGTCATTCAGATGATGTGCGATCTCGTAGAGGGCAAGGGCGATGCGTCCATAATCGAAAAGCGCCTAACGACGCACGATAGATTTAAAGACAAAATCGAATATATGCCGATCGACGAGAAACTCATCCCGCCCGGGCCGCTTACCTTTACGCTAAATATCATGAAATACGTAAAGGACGAGAAGCTAGCCGACGACTTCGCGGATTTCGTCTGCTCCGTGGAGGGGCAGGAAATTTTCGAGCGACACGGCTTTACCTCCATCCATTCGGCGCGCGGGCTTGAACTCATAGAAAGGTTTGGTGTAAAAGATGTTTAGTATAGTAAATATGGCAAAGATGAAAAAAGTCTCTAGGCTAACTAAAATTCGTCGATTGGTGCAGCTGATTTTTATCGGCGCGATCGGGCAATGGGCGTATTACGGAATTTTTAGATGCCCTTTTATTGTGCCTTTTGTAAACTGCCAATCCTGTCCAATCATCACGTGCTGGGGGCGGATCGCAACCGTGTTTTTCGGATTTTGGCTGTTTATCCCCGTGCTGGTTATTTTCCTCGGGCGCGCGTTTTGCGGCTGGCTTTGCCCGGGCGGATTCGTAAATCAAATGCTAGGTAAATTTGCTATTTTTAAGCTTAAAATTCGCAATAAAAAGCTTAGATTTGCGCAGATAGGCATGGTTCTAGCCGTTTTACTTTGTCTCGGCGTGTATTTTATCTACGGCAACCCTCGCGTTATGATCCCTATCCGCACCAGCGACGAGTATCTAAACGCCGTTATCATGTCCTTTAAATTTTCCGACTGGTACTGGGCGGTTCGCACTGCCGTCGTCGTGAGCCTTATCGCGGCGTCCTTGATCGTCGCAAATTTATGGTGTCGCTTCGCCTGTCCTAGCGGCGGCATAATGGAGCTGCTGCGTAAAATTTCAATATTTCGCGTTTATAAAACGAGCGCCTGCGATAACTGTGACGCCTGTTTGCGCAAATGCGAAATGGGCACGAGACCGGACGAAATGAACTGCACGAACTGCGGCGATTGTATGGACGTTTGCCACGCGGACGCCATAAAATTCGGAAGGAAAAAAGATTGATGAATTTTTTTGCCAAACCCTCCTTCGACAACCACCCGTGCTTTAGCAAAAAAGCATCCGCTACCTACGGGCGCGTGCACCTTCCCGTAGCTCCGCATTGCAATATCCAATGCAATTTTTGCAACCGCATCTACGACTGCGCCAACGAAAACCGCCCCGGCGTAACGGCAAAGGTGCAGAGCCCGGACGAGGCTGTGGGATACGTGGAGAATCTATTTAAATTTAGACAAGATATCTCGGTCATCGGTATCGCGGGCCCCGGAGATCCTATGTGCGATGCCGACAAAACTTTATCTACCTTTGAAAAATGCAAAGCCCGCTTCCCTCGCGCCCTGCTTTGCCTATCTACAAACGGTCTAGCTCTGCCCGAGCACGTGGATGATATCGTGCGCATCGGCGTGAGCCACGTGACGATAACGGTTAATGCCGTAGCGCCCGAAGTGGGCGGCAAAATTTATGCGTGGGTACGCCACGGAAATAGAATTTACCGCGGCGAAGAGGGCGCTAGAATTCTTGGGGCGCGCCAAGAGGAGGGGATCCGCAAACTAAAAGAAGCCCGCATGATCGTAAAGATCAATACGGTCGTAATACCTGGCGTAAATATGGCTCACGTCCCGCAAATCGCGAAAAAAGCTAAGGAGTGGCAGGCTGATATCATGAACTGTATGGCGATGATCCCCGTGCATGATACCCCTTTTGCAAATATCAAATCGCCCTCGAATGAAGAAATTCGTAGCATGCGAAAGCTAATCGGCGGCTCTATGGCGCAGATGACTCACTGCAGCAGATGCCGCGCCGATGCGTGCGGTAAGCTTTGCGAAAAATAAAGACCTGCTTTTAGCGAGTCTTTTATCCGGCCTAGGATACGCTCTCATAGCGAACGTAAAATTTTATGAAGAGATTTAAATTTAGAATTTGACTAAATTTAGAACTAGCAAGCAGCCGATAAGCGGCTTTTTGGCGGCGACGCTTTTTAAAAATTTAAAAACAATTTTTAAATAACGTTATTTTGCTTTTATTTAACTTTGGCTATAATACTCGTAAAATTAGGCATCAAAAAAACCGTATAACGGCAAAATAAAGGAGACATCATGGAAAACGTTACAAGACGTGATCAGCTCAAAATGAGCCTAGTTGGCGCGGGTGCTTTAGCGCTCGGCTCCGTAAACGCAAACGCTGCGGTTAACGCTAAAGACGTCAAATTTGATGAAGAGTGGGACGTAGTCATCATTAGCTCTGGTTTTGCAGGAATGGAAGCCGGTATCACTGCGGCTGAACAGGGCAATAACGTCCTAATCCTAGCACAGGTGGGGAGCGCCGGCGGTACACCCGTAA
>CAUONQ010000234.1:0-2896 GCA_963456995.1 uncultured Campylobacter sp.
AGGGATTGGCTATGATAAAAATAGACAAAAGCGAAATTTTAAAATATCTCGTAAACAACATAATAGACAAAGACCTATTAAGAGGCATAAACGCCCTTATGGACGAAAGTATTAAGTCATTAAAAATCGAGATAGACGGTAATAAAATTAGTCCGAGCGACGCGGAAAAAATCGTGAAAGATATACAAAGTAGCGATAAATTTAAAAGCTTGATAGGTGAAGCCGCGAAAAAGAACCAAGCATCCATCAAATCAGGTGGTGGATTTTGGTTCGGTGCTGTCGTAGCAGGAGCGATAGCTTATGGCGGATACGATATATTTTTGGAGCGTTATTCAATAGATGAAGAATACTCTTTTATCTCTAAGTGCGTAGGCGAGCAGGGTGAGGAGTATAAAAAAGACTATTGCGTTAGGCAACTAAAAAAGTGTTTAAAGGACGATAAAAAGATTCGCGAATGTTCTCGCGGATTGTTGGGTCGCTAAAAGTGCGACTGGTTTGTCATCATGCCGTATCCATATTTAGTGGGCTATGCATCGCTTGGCTCGTTCGTATCACCAAAGGCTATTTTTGAGTTTTTTTGTATATTTTCGCAAATTTCATCGCCTAAAATTTTTCTCTCGAAGCTATCGTCTATAAGAGTCTTATAGCGTTTAAGCTTTTTGTATTCATCGCTATCAAGCAGGAATTTATAAATTGCTTTTAATTTATCCGCCATTTTTTGCGAGCTTAAATTTTCGTTTTTAACTCTTTGCATGAGTTTTTCATATGATTTTGCTCGTCTTTTTAAATAGCTTTCGTCATCTGAATTTTCGTCGAATTCTACAAATTCTATTAAGAAATTCGTCAATCCAAGCCTTATCTGACTAACTCCATTTCGTATATCGTCCACTAGCTCTTTGCATTTTCTCTCATAATTTTCTGTCGCCATTTGTCGCCGAACCTTTCTGTAAAATTACACTAATTATATCAAAATCTTACGGAAAGGAGGTGATTAAAATGAATACGTCAGATATGAGCCAGGACGAGCTTGATTTGTGGTCGGATATAAATAATCCAAACAATGATGCCGATATGGACGATTGGGCGGATGCACATAATCCAAATAACGATGATTATTTGGGTGATGACGACGAGAATGAGTGATTTTATGATTGCGACCGGTTAAATTTATATAGGTCGCCAAATTTGTGTCAAAGCCGGATTGGGCTTATAAAGGAGAAATGATGGCAAAATCTGGAGTTAGGCCGCCAAATGGTCCGAGCACCACAGGTAATCCAAGCGGTAAGGGTCGCGGAAATAATCCGCCAAAAAAATAAATATTCTCCTCCTTCGGGAGGAGACAAATTTAAGGAGCAAATATGAAAATGACTTATATTTTGACTTTTAAAATATAAGTCATGTTTCTTGCTCGATATATCGCTTTGCCTATATGCGCTCTAGGATATTATGACATTTGCTAAAGCAGATGCGATAGGTATGGTTTTGAATGATCGTGATTTTACGCCGCTTATCGTAAAGTTGAAAAAGCTAGACAAAATAACTTTAGGTTTTGAGGAGCAAAAGACTAAACGGTCGGTAAAAGACGCATATTTAAATTTCGTTTTGTTACACCACCAAATAGATAAAATTTATGACCTTGCAGATGTTGTTCAAGTCGTTAAAGACAAGTGTGACAAAGACGGTCATGCTAGCAACGCTAAAATAGTAAATTTTTACAAAAGAATGGGGACGTAAGGTATGTCCTGTTGATTACGGCTCTTTCGTCTTGAAAAGATTTTTATGAAAGAAATACTTAAATTTTTAAGATTAAACTACGGCTTTAAAAGCGATCTTGTTGTAGTTTTAGTAATTTTGGATATAATCGCCCTTAAAAACTAAGGTAAAAAATGTTCATAGACAGCGTAAAATTTAGCGTCAAATCGGGTGACGGCGGCGCGGGTTGCGTCAGTTTCCGCCGCGAAAAATTCGTCATCCTAGGCGGTCCCGACGGCGGCGACGGCGGCGACGGCGGCGACGTGTATTTCAAAGTCGATAAAAACTCCCACACCCTCTCATCCTACAAGGGCAAGCGAGAGTTTAAGGCGCAAAGCGGCGCGCCTGGCGAGGGTCGCAAAAAGATCGGCAAAAGCGGCGAGGATCTCTATCTCATCGTCCCTCCGGGCACCAGCGTTTACGACGAGGATAGCGGCGAGCTGGTGCTTGATATGCTAAATGACGGCGAAACGAGGCTATTTTTAAAAGGCGGCAAAGGCGGCCTTGGCAACGTGCACTTTAAAAGCTCGATCAACCAAGCCCCCGAATACGCGCAAAAAGGCCTAGAGGGGCAGACGCGCGAGGTGCGCTTGGAGCTAAAACTCATCGCAGACGTTGGGCTCGTGGGCTTTCCAAACGTGGGTAAAAGCACGCTAATCTCGACCGTTTCAAACGCTAAACCCCAGATCGCAAATTACGAATTTACAACTCTTACGCCAAAGCTCGGCCTCGTCGAGGTGGACGAATACAGCGGCTTTGTCATGGCCGATATTCCGGGCATTATCGAGGGTGCGAGCGAAGGGCGCGGGCTTGGCGTGCAGTTTTTAAAACACGTCGAGCGCACGAAAATTTTACTTTTTATGCTCGATCTTGCGAACTACCGTAGTCCTGAGGAGCAGTTTGACGCGCGGAGTGCCGAGATGGCGAAATTTTCCGGAGAGCTTGCAAAAAGAGACTACGCGATCGCCCTAACTCGCGCGGACGCGGCCGAACAGTTGCAGGAAAAATTTGATGCTTTTTTGTCGCATTTGGGGCTTGTAGGCACGGCGGGCGAGATGAAATTTAAACAAGATATTTATGAGTTTGACGCGGCTAAGCCGTTTTTCGTAATGCCGATATCCTCGGCTACGGGACAAAACATAAA
>CAUONQ010000235.1:0-2876 GCA_963456995.1 uncultured Campylobacter sp.
ATTAATGCCGTTGTAAGCACAAAATTTTATAAAAACCGGCAAAAGCAAAATCCTCGTCATAAAAATAATCATCGCCGCTTCAAAATTTTATTGAGTTGCTTAAATTTTACCGATTTTCGCGAGATTATAAAACTCTCTTGCGGCGTCAAATTCGCTTTTTATCTCATATTGTTCGTCGCTCAGTTTAAAGCAAATCGCATTCGCGTGCAGCAACAATCTCGGCGCTCCCGTCGTTCTGATCCGCTCTGTCTCATCCATCTTTTTATCCAATATCCACTCCGCTTGCTCGCGCGAAAGCCCGTACAGCGGCTCTCCCAATATCGGCGCACCCGCGGCAAATAGATGCAGCCTGATCTGATGCTGCCTACCCGTCAGCGGATAGCACTCTATCAGGCTAGCGTCTATGTCCGAGAAATATCGCAGCGGGCGTATCAGCGTGATCGCCTCCTTACCGTCGCGCGATATTTTCATACGAATTTTAAGATCGGCAAACTCGTCGCTAGGGGCGATCGGAGCATCGATCACAAATCCCTCAAAATCCTTTAAAAATTTCAGTTTTTCGCTAAATTTTGCGTATTTTGTAGGCTCGAATTTTTTCAAATTTACGCAGCCCGTAGAAGTAGCCGGCAAAGATTTAGCCGCAGGTAAGGCGCAAGGTTTATGACCGTTATTCGCGCTACTCATCGCGATAGCGGGTTTAAGCTTATCGCTCACGCCGCAGGATAAGGCATCAAATTCAAATCCGCCGCCAACATCGCCAGTGGGAGCGCCAGATTTAAATTTATCCTGCGCGCCGCCAGATAGAGTGCTGCACCATAATCCCCTACTCTCACCATTAGACAAGATATTAAATCCAAATTTATCGCCTGCTCCTTTTAGAGCTAGTGTATCGCGCAAATCCGATACGCTACTTGATAAGCTCGCAGCATCGCCCGCAAATTTTGATCCGCAAATTTCATCCGAGCCTAGCGCATAGCAATCCTCTATCTCGCCATTGCACGTGGCGCCTTGCAAATCACCTTGCAAGCCCTCTCTCAAATCCCCTTGCACGAGCGCTAGGTAGCTTTTCATCACTCTACGCTGTTCGAAGCACTCTTTAAGCTCGCGCGCCGCGTCTTTATCCTTGGCAACGATAAGAATTCCGCTGGTTTCTAAATCAAGCCTGTGCGCCACGCACGCGTCCTGCCCGTATAGCGACCAGATCTCGTCATACATATTATAAGGCGAGTTGCGCCCACTCGGATGGCTAAGAATTCCACTCGGCTTGTCAAATGCCGCAAACGCATCACACTCAAAGATCGGCTTCAGTCCGCGCGGCTTGCATTTGTAATCGATCAAAAAAATTTCTCCGTGCGCGACGGAATTTTTATGCAAATTTTGATCCTCCGCATCGGTTATGCGGTGCTTGTCACAGATGCGCTGTGCGGATTTCATATCGTATCCGAGGCTAAGCAGAATTTCGTAAATTTTGCGTCCCTCAAAGCTTCCCAAGCTTCTTTTCTCATAACCCATATTAAACTTTCAGCCCCATTTTTATATAATTTTTGCCATCATTATACAAGAAATTCTAACCGAAAGGCTACTAAAATGGTCGAAAGATACGCAAGAAAAGAGATGTCTGAAAAATGGAGCTTGCAAGCCAAATACGATGCGTGGCTAAAAGTCGAGCTCGCAGCGGTTAAGGCGTGGAATAAGTTAGGTTTAATAAGCGACTGCGATAAAGATAAAATTCTACAAAACGCAAGCTTTAGGATCGAGCGAATAGATGAGATCGAAAAGACGACCAAGCACGACGTGATTGCATTTCTAACGAGCGTGAGTGAGAGCCTTGGGCAGGAGAGCCGCTTCGTGCATTACGGAATGACTAGTAGTGACTGCATCGATACCGCCGTCGCTCTACAAATTAAAGAAAGCATAGAGCTCATCATTGAGGATGTGCAAAATTTAAAAGCCGCGATAAAATCTCAAGCCATGAAGCATAAGATGACTCTGATGGTCGGGCGCAGCCACGGTATCCATGGCGAGCCGATCACTTTCGGACTCGTGCTTGCGGTCTGGTATGATGAGATAAATCGCGCGCTAGAGCTTTTGCAACACGCAAAAAACGTCATCAGCTACGGCAAAATAAGCGGTGCGATGGGAAATTTCGCCCACGCTCCACTAGAGCTGGAAGAGCTGGTGTGCAAATATCTGGGGCTAAAGCCCGCTCCCGCATCCAATCAAGTCATCCAGCGCGATCGCTACGCACAGGTAATGAGTGCACTTGCGATCCTAGCTTCCAGCTGCGAAAAGATCGCTATCGCAATCCGCCACTATCAACGCACCGAGGTTTATGAGGCAGAGGAATTTTTTAGCCCAGGTCAAAAGGGCAGCTCTGCGATGCCGCACAAACGAAATCCTGTGCTTAGCGAAAACGTAACGGGACTATGTCGTATGATCCGTAGCTTCGCAATACCCGCAATGGAGGATGTAGCGCTATGGCACGAACGCGATATCAGCCATAGCTCTGTCGAGCGATTTATCCTCCCCGACGGCTTTATAACTGCTGATTTTATGCTAAATCGCTTGACGAGCTTGATCGAAAAACTGCTCGTATATCCCGAAAATATGATGAGAAATCTAAATTTAACCGGTGGGCTCGTGTTTTCGCAGCGCGTGCTGCTAGAGCTGCCTAAACGAGGAGTTAGCAGAGAGGATGCCTATAAGATCGTACAGCGTAATGCGATGAAGGTCTGGGCGGATCTGCAAGAGGGCAAAAAAGCTATAGATGAGCAAGGGCATAGCCTGTTTTTGCAAAATCTGCTCGCAGATACAAAGCTGCGAGAAAAGCTAAGCGAAAGCGAGATCAAAGAGTGCTTTGACTACGGATATTACAC
>CAUONQ010000236.1:0-2869 GCA_963456995.1 uncultured Campylobacter sp.
GTTTAGAAGCGCATTTTAGCAGGATTTAGGTAAAAAATTGCAAAACGAGGGGGCGCCTATTCGTATTTTAAATTTTAGTGATTATTAAAAGATGAAAGAATATACTTTCGTAAAATTTAAAGGAAAAGTAATGAAAAAAATCATCTTGGGTTTAGCTCTGTTGGGATCTTTGGCTTTTGGCATAACTTTTAGCAAAGAGCAAGTTAAACAATTTGAGCAAAATTGCGAAGCGGGTGATTTTGAGGCTTGCAGTTACGCCGGTGCTCTTTATAAAGATCCGACTGAATTTGGCAGAAACGCATCCGATAGGGACTATAAAAAGACGCTCTATTTTTACAAAAAAGCTTGCGATGGAAATGTTTATGAGGCTTGCTCGGATTTGGGAGCAATGTATTTTAGCGGCAAAGGAGTAAAAAAAGATTATAAAAAGGCTGTGGAGCTATTCGATAAAGCTTGCAATGGCGGACTTGCGAACGGCTGCAACAATTTAGGTCATATGTATGCGCATGGCAAAGGGGTAAAAAGAGATATGACACGGGCTATGGAATATACCGGAAGAGCTTGCGATGCGGGGAGCTGGGTAGCGTGCGGGAATTTTGCTTCAGGTCTTCAAGCCGATGGCGACAAAGCAAGAGCGGTACAATATTATAAAAAGACTTGTGAATTAGGGAAAAAGGAAGAATTTTTAAGCAATGAAGATAGAAGCAGCTTGCAAATGGCTTGCGACAAATACGACATACTAAAATAGCCGCTGATCGATCGATTTTCTCTCAATTGAGCTACTTTCAGCCCGATCAAATTTTAAAATTTGATCGCCGAGCTTGTCGCGCGTTACACCGCTGCCAAATTACTTTTCGCCTCAGCATTTTAAGGCGCCTAGCGAAGTGCGGGATTTACGTCGTTCGGCATAAGGCTACAATACGCGCTGATTTAACTCACATGACACAAAAAACCTTGCGCGATACGTATCTATACAAGCCTAAGAAATGCAAATTCCGCGCAAAAAACACGGCTCGCACAACCAAGCGCGCTTAAAATTTTAACCGCTATCTCAAAAATCCCGTTAGCGGCGAGCTTGCGCAGGCCGTTTTGCAAACGGCGCCGAGCCCCGCCAGATAGGCATCGCGCCCCGCCTGCACGCCGAGCGCAAACGCCCGCGCCATCAGCGCCAGATCCCCACTCGTGGCGATCGCCGTATTTACCATCACCGCAGCGCAGCCCATCTGCATCGCCTCGCAGGCCTCGCTAGGCGCGCCGAGCCCCGCATCTACGATGATCGGCACGTCGATTTCATCTAGTAAAATTTCGATCATCCCGCGCATCATCAGCCCGCGGTTGGAGCCGATCGGCGCAGCCAGAGGCATCACGGCGGCGACCCCTGCGCTTACTAGATCGCGCGCGACGCACAGATCGGCGTGCATATAGGCAAGCGGCACGAAATCCTCGCGCGCCAGGGCCTCGCAGGCCTTGATCGTCTCAGAGTTGTCGGGCAGAAGGTATTTGCTGTCGCCTATGATCTCGATCTTTACGAAGTCACCGCAGCCCAGCTCACGCGCAAGCCGTGCGATCCGCAGCGCCTCCTCGGCGTTTCGCGCGCCGCTGGTGTTCGGCAGCAGCGTGACGCCGCGGGGGATGAAATCCAAGATATTGCGGCTCTTGCTTTCGTTTACGCGGCGCAGCGCAAGCGTGACGATCTCGCAGCCCGCGTACCGCACGCAGGCGTCGATCATCGCGTGATCGAACTTGCCAGAGCCCATTATCAGGCGCGAGCTAAACTCCTTGCCGCCTAAGATCAGTTTATCATCCATTCTATCCTCTTTAGTTTAAATTTCGTTTTATGCGCGGCGCTAAATGGCGCATATCGGCGCACGCGCACGGCACATTGTACACAGCGCAAGATATATGCGCGCTTTGCTTGCTTCTATTCGTCGCTTTACACGCTGCACGACGCCGCGCCCGAGCTTTAAAATTTCTCGTCAAATTTTAGTCGCAAACAGACGGCGTAAAATTTCAAAGTGCTGTTTAAAATTTTATGCCGGAGCAACGACTTTAAATTTATACGACGCGGCTAAATTTACGCGGCGCGCAGTAAATTTTCACGCCGTTTTAAAAACGCGCGCTGTATGCCGCCGAAACGCTCTCTGTTTCTCAAAACAATCGCGCGAGGCCTAAAAAACATGCAAAGGCGCGTAAATTTAGAAATGCAGACGCGCGATGAGCGGCCAGGCTTAGCCCTCCTCGCCCAAAATCAGCCTAAGCGCGACGTTTGCTTGATGTGCGGCGCAGATCGCTACGCGCGGCGCAAGCAGCCCCACACCCTGAGCTGCAGCGCTTTTGCGGTCGCCGCAGACGAAGACGTTTTTGCCGAGCCGCATCGTGCGGATATCGTTGGCATCGCCGCTACCCGCCATACCGCTAGCGCAGATCAAAAAGCGATCCGTGCCGCCGAATGCGCCAAAAATCATCGCCTTCGCCGCCGCGTCGTCGAAGCACTCGCAAATTATACGCTCGTTTTTTAAAATTTCGGCTACATTTTGCGCGGTAAGTCGCTCGTTTAAGGTTCGCACGCGCACGAACGGGTTTATGCGCGCGATTTTTTCGCGCAGAGCGTCCGTTTTGGGCTTGTAAAGATCGCCGATCTCGTACTGTTGGCGGTTTAGGTTAGTCGGCTCGACGACGTCGAAGTCGATCAAAAAGAGCTCGCCCACGCCCGCGCGCGCAAGCAGGATCGCGACGTTGGAGCCGAGCCCGCCGAGCCCGCAGATCGCCACGCGCGAGCCTTGCAGCGCCTCATTTACGGCGGGGGCATTGCGAGCAAGCATCAGCTGCCGAAGATCCTGCGGCGCCAGCTCCGCACCGCGCGCGCGCA
>CAUONQ010000237.1:0-2864 GCA_963456995.1 uncultured Campylobacter sp.
CCAATACGCGCTAAGCGCCTTCGCGCCCTGATAGAACGCCTGGATCTCCTTTTCGTATTCGGTGAGAATTCTACTTTTTTGCACGCCGTAAAAGACCCTCATTCGCACGTTTTCAAAATCGCTAAGCTCGATCGTATCGCTGCCGCGCTTAAGAGCGTTGATCGCGGCTTCATTTACCAGCGTCGCTACTCCAGCGCCGCTAAAGCCCACGCAGAGGCGGCTTACTTTGTTGATATTCGCGCTGCATCTTTTGCCCTCGAGGTAAATTTTTAAAATTTCGATGCGGTCTTTGTAGTTCGGAAGCCCGATGAAAACGCGCCTATCAAAGCGCCCCGAGCGCAGTAGCGCATCGTCGATCAAATTTATTTTATTGGTTGCGCCGATTACCATCACGCCGCTATTTTCCTCAAATCCGTCCATCTCGGTCAGCAGCTGATTTAGCGTCGCTTCCCGCTCGTCGTTGCGTCCGATACCGCGCTTGCCGCCGACTGCGTCGATCTCGTCGATAAAAATAATCGCGGGCGCACAGGATTTAGCTTTCGCAAACAGCTCGCGAACTCGCCTGGCACCGACGCCCACAAAGACCTCGGCGAAGCTTGCGCCGCTTTGGTAAAAAAACGGCACGTCCGCCTCCCCCGCTACGACTTTTGCGATAAGAGTTTTGCCGACGCCGGGCTCACCGATCATTAAAATTCCTTTCGGCAGCTTGATGCCGAAATTTCGGTATTTTGCGGGATTTTTTAAAAAATCCACGATTTCGATTAGCTCGTCCTTAACCTCGCTGATGCCCGCGACGTCGCTAAATCTCACGTCGCTAACGCTTGGCGAGAGATCGCCGAGATCGCCGCTTGCGCTAGCGCTCTGACGCGCGGTGCCGTCCATCCTGCGGCGTCTAGCCAAAACGGTTTCAAAATAATATACGAAGAGAAAAAATGCGAATGTAAAAATTACCAAAATCGCGCTAATACCGCTCGTGCCATCATCCTTTTCTTTGCTGATTAGAGCGTGATTTGATAGCTCCTTAAGATCTACGAGATCGACTAAAATTTTATAGCGTTTGCCGTCGTAGGTAAAATTTAAATTGCCGTCCTCGATATGCGCGCGTTTGATCTGATCTGCGCGGACTAGCTCGCTAAATTCGCGCTCGGTGATGTATCGCGAATCGTCTTTAAAATAAACGATCGAGAGCAAAACGATAAGCAGCACCAAAAAAATCAGAATTATATTTAGCTTGCTTTTTTTGATTTTATGCAAAATTTCCATCAAATTTAACCTCATAATCTCTTATCTCCATCCATTTTTTTGACAAATCCTCATCGCTTTTGATCCAAATTTTATCATAAAATTGATCATATCCTTCATAAAACTCTCCGTTTTTCCGCTCGATCAGCACATTTAGCGGTACCTTGTGCGAAAGGCGAAATTTATAATTATTCAGCGCCGTTATGTTCTGCAGCATCTTTAGCCGCGCCTTCGCCGTTTTGCCGTCTATGCGGCCTTTTAGCGACGCCGAAGCAGTCCCTTGTCGCGGCGAAAAGATAAAGGCGTGCAGATGCGTGAGCGGAAATTTTTTGAAATTTTCTACCGCTTCGAGCCAAATTTCTTCGCTCTCACCCGGATGCGCGACGATAAAGTCCGTCCCCAGCGCAAATTCGCGCTCTGCAAGCTCGCAAAAAAGCTCCAAATCCCTTAGCGCGGAATTTCGGCGGCGCATTATGCTAAGCATCTTTTGCGAAGTGTGCTGAAGCGCGATGTGCAGATGCCGCTCCAGCCACGGCTCGGATAAAATTTCGCGAAAGCTCTCATCGATCTGCGAGGGCTCGATACTACCTAGGCAGATACGGCGAATTCCGCGTATCGCGCCCAGCTTTTGAAGCAGCGCGCCCAGGCTCGTGCCCGCGGCTTTGCCGTAGCTTCCGATATTGGTACCGGTTAGCACGATCTCGCTAAAGCCGTTTGCGGCAAGGCTCGCCGCCTCTTTTAAGATCGCGCTTTCTGCGATACTGCGCGAGCGGCCGCGCACAGAGGGGATTATGCAGTAGCTGCAGTTAAAATCGCACCCCTCTTGAATTTTAATAAAGGCTTTGGTGTGATCCTCGTAGTCGCTTACTAGATTTTTTTCGACGCTACTTAGATCGCCGATATCGTAAAATTTCGACTCCGAGCCTAAAAACTCGTCGATCTTTTCCTTTTGCGACATCCCGAACACGCCGAAGACCGCGCCGTTTTTATACAGCTCCTCGCCGCGCGAAACCGCGCCGCAGCCGGTTAGCAATATCTTTTTGCCGAGGCGGTTCATCTTATTTACGTAGTTTCGCACGTCTGCATCGGCGCCGTTCGTAACGGTGCAGGAGTTTATCACGACGACGTCCGCGCCCTGCTCGTCGTGCGTGATCTCGCCCGATTTGAGGTTGCTTTTGATAAGCTGCGTGTCGTAGATATTGGTGCGGCATCCAAACGTTTTAAAATAAATTTTCAAATTTCGCTCCCGGATCCGCTTCCTGTGGCAAAGCCCGCGCCCTGCGCCGCTACGTTTAAATTTTGTGAGCCTTGCTGCTCGAAGCTGAGATCTTGCGCCGCAAAATTTCCGCCCGCAGCCTCATAATTTTTGCCGTTAAAAAGCGTGTATGCGGGATAGGCGATCTTGATGTCGGGTTCGCTTCTTAAAGCGTCTAAGATTTCAGCCGAGATATTGCTGCAAAGCCCGAGCGTCGCGTAAGAGTTCGTCATGTACCAAACCGAAATTTCAATGCCGTATGGCTCAAAAAAGCTAAAAATTCTAGGCTCGACGTTTGGATTTTTGATGCTGTATTGCGAGCGAAGCTTGCCCATCTGCTTTTTGGCGATGTCGGTGTAGCCTTTAG
>CAUONQ010000238.1:0-2854 GCA_963456995.1 uncultured Campylobacter sp.
CTTAAAATCAGAGTGCAAAATTTTAAAATTTCAAATCGGCACGAAATTCCGCCTTGCGCCCTCAAAAAATTTCAAATTTCTTAAATAGTTCGGGCTCATCCTGCACGATGCCCCGCTCTATGAGGCTTGCTACGACTTCGCGGCTACAGAGCGTCTCCTGCGGCCACCTGCGCGTATAGCCCTCCCACTCGTGCTTGCTCGTAGCGTCGATGCAGATGCGATCGTCCTGTGCCACAAACACGTCGCGCAGCGCATCGATGCTATTTACGACGCGCCAAACGCTCATATAGAGGTTGCTCGCGTCGTTTCTCGCATCGGTAAAAATCAAAATTTTAAAATTCTCGCTAAATTTTAAAATCCGCCGCCAGCTACGCTCTACGAGCTCTTTTTTGTCTATGTTTATCAACACGAGCGGGTTTTTCGTATCGCAAAAGTGCTGCTTAAGCGCCAAAATAGCGGGCTCCTCGCTTTGAAATTTCGCCAGTAGCTCCTCGTCGCTTAAAATTTGCGGCGCCTGCGAGCTTAGATCAGTCGTCACATCGATGCCGAGTTTGCCGCCGAAGCAGGAGTTCGGGCTTGCGTGATCGAGCTGATCGCACACACCCTCGCTAAAAACGAGACTGCGCGCGCTTATGCGGTTTAGGACGTACTTCGTAAGCGCCTCGTACTCATCTAAGCTCGGCGCGTCCTGCGGCACGAAAACGGCGTGTTTTACGAAGCTCATCTGCCCCACGCCCCAAAACGCGTGCATGATCTGTTTGGCGGCGGCGGGGTAGCGCACGGCGATCTTAGCCAAAATCAGATTGTGAAATACGCCGTTTTCGGGCATTTTATAGTCAATCAGATCGGGCGCGCTCGTGCGAAACAGCGGCAAAAAAATCCGCTCGGTCGCGTACCCCATAAATTTATCCTCAAGCGGTGGCTTACCCACGACGGTGGCGTGAAATACGGGCGCGCGCTTATGCGTGATCGCGCTAACTTCCATCACCGGGAAGGGCTCTACCGGCGTGTAATATCCCGTGTGATCGCCGAAAGGCCCCTCCGGCTCGCTTACGGCGGGATCGACAAAGCCCTCGATCACGTAGTCCGCGCCCTCCGGAACGTAAATTTCATTCGTAAGCGATTTTACCAGGCGAGCGGGGCTGCGGCGGATGAAGCCGTAAAGCAGCAGCTCAAAAATCCCCTTCGGCAGCGGCGCCTGACCGCACCAGATATAGAGCGGATCGCCGCCGATCACCACGGATACGGGCATCTTGCGCCCCGCTTTGCGGTATTCGTCGAAAAAGCCCGCGCCGTCTTTATGTATCTGCCAGTGCATCCCCAAGCGATCGCGCCCGTAAATTTGCAGGCGGTACATGCCGAGATTTTGCGTTTGAGAGTTCAGATCCTTCGTATAGACCTGCCCCATCGTGATGAACGCGCCGCCATCATTCTCCCAGGTCTTAAGCACAGGAAGCTCGCCCAAATCGACGTCAGCACCCAGATGCGCGACCTGCTGGCACTCGCCGCGGCCGCTAAGGCGCTTCACAAAAATTTTACGCAGCGAGATTAAGTGCGCTAAAAAATCAAGCTTTTCGCTGAAGTTTTGCGGACGCTTCGGCTTTAGCAGGCTCTCAATCTCGGCGGCGATATCGTCAGGTTCGCGGCCGAGGATTAAATTTAACGCAGAAGATGAGCCAAAAATATTGCTTAGCACCGGCGGCATCTGTTTGCCCTGCGCGTTTCGCACGTTTGTAAAAAGCAGCGCCTGCGAGTGCTCTTTCTTGACCTCGATGTAGCTTGCATGCGCTATCTCAAGCTCGGTGCCGATCTGCTCCTTTACCTCGCGCAATAGCCCGTTTTCGTAAAGCCTCTTTATCCAAAAATTTCCGTTTAAAATTTCATCAAAGCTCTGCATCCGCTGCCTTTAAAAAAATAGATTTTTTTCTTGCGGTTTTTGATTTAGAAGCTGCAAGATCGCGCTCTTCTCCGCAAAAACCAGCGCGTAGTGAAATTCGGGCAGGCTCTTTAGCGCGCTTAGCTTATTGAAGCGAAAGTCGATCTTAACGCCGTCTAGGCGATCCTCCCAGCTAGCGCAGACGATAATTTTTTCGCGGAATTTTGCCCGCAAAAACTCCACCTCGCGCGCAAAAAGCTCAGGATCGCTCTCGGCGATAAAAGCGCGGTAGCTGCCGCCAAGCGAGCTAACGTTAAAAAATCTATCCACAAAAATCGGCTCAAAATGACCGAATGCGCTTAAGTTTTGAAATTTAAAGGGTATGTTTTTGCGCGAGAGATACTCGATCACGCCGCATAGCTCGGGCAAAAACAGCTGCGGAAAGATTAAGTTTGAGTAATAAAGCCCGCCGAAAACGAAGCTGCTGTAAAATATCGAGCCGCCGTAAAGCAGCCTAAAATCGTCGCTCGCAGGGATCGTGACGGGCGAGATACCGAGGCTTTGCAAAAGATCGCCGTCGGTGGTGAAGTAGGTATTTTTCTCCTTGGCATTCAACAGGCTGATGAAAAGCTCGCCCTTGCTGCGCGGCGCAAACATCAAATTTTTCGGCACGCTCGTGTAGCGCAGGATCTCGCTTTGCACCTCGTTTATCAGCACGAAGCCGTGTCGCCACGTCTCGCCCAGAAATTTTATCAGCCGCACGAGCGCCGAGCATAAATTTTCGACCTTAATAAAGGCAATCTCGTCGTTAAGCGGCTTGAAATTATTATCAAAAATGATCGCGTACGCGCCGTTATAGATCGCGGTGCGCACATCGCGCTCGTTTGCGCCGAGTGCTATGAAAGCGCCCTTTTTTGCGACTTTTGCGGGCTCGATCGCAAAGCTCTCGACCGCGGAGATCGCGGGATTATTTAGCAT
>CAUONQ010000239.1:0-2845 GCA_963456995.1 uncultured Campylobacter sp.
AAATTATGCTGTTGTGTTGCCTTTAATAGTATAAATTTTTTTGGTTTTAGTTACCATAGTTGCCTAAATTTGCTATAAAAAAGACTGAAAATCTCAAATGAATCTTATGTGTAAAACTTTACTTTTTTGTTTTCCGATTTGGCTACTTGGAACGAGCTGCGAAGAGGCGATAGAGCTTAGTGTCGAAGAGTTTATCAAGCGCGACCGCAACGCCACGGCTACTGCGCTAGCGGGCGAAAAGGCGGCGCAAATTTGCCTGGCTGAGTACGGCGAAGAGCATGAGAGCACGATTATAGCATTAAACAACTCGGGCAGCTTTTTTATGTTTGCAGGCGAGCCGCAAAAGGCGCTTGAGGCCTACGAACGCTCGCTAAAAATTTTACAAAAAGGACTTGGCAAAGAGCATAAAGCGCTAGCAAAACCCTATCACGGCATAGCTAGCGCGCAGGCAGCTCTTGGGCGATACGACGAGGCGATAGCGAATTTCGGCTTGGCGAGAAGATGCTACAAGCTAGGCGGCGAGAAGATGCAAAAAGATCTGATGAGCTGCTACGCTGGGCTCGGCGATACGCTCTATAAAATGGGCGATTTTGACGGCGCATACGTAAAACACGCCGTCGCGTTTAGAATTTACAAAGAGGTTTTCGACGCTGATAGCGTAAATTTGCTGCGAGCGAAGTACTATGCGCTGATGGCGGGCGATCTGGCGGGACTCGGCAATAAAACGGAGGTTCTGCAAAACTACGAAAAAGCCTTTAAGATCGCGAATAAAATTTTAGAAAAAAGCGGCCATGAGCATACAAAATGCCTACAAAGCGAGGTAGAGGCCGAGATGAAAAAGCTTTGATCAAAATCAAACGGCGGAGAGGATTTTATAAAGCTCAACTTTAAAATTTTATTCGAAAGCGCACAAACTAGGTTTTATTTGATATTAGATTTTATAAATTTTAATTCATTTAAAATTTGCGGCGCCAAACACGACACTATCGGTTAGTCACATATCCTCTATGCGATACCCATGTAGAAAAGCCCCTAAAACAATATCAGGTATGATGCTAATACCTAATACAAAACATAGCGCAGTGCGATATTTACGATCGAATCGGCACCGATCTTGCACCGTACCGCTAAAATCAAATTTCGTAGCGATAAATTTTGCCGAAATTTTCATCCAGACTGTAGCTAAACTCACCGCCTGCGTAATAGATTGTCTCGCCGCTCTCCAGCTCAAAGCGCTGATATACGCGCAGCACGACCTCGTTTTCGCTGATGCCTTGGACATGGATAAAGATATCACTCTTCCTGCCCGCGGTCATCGCCATCTGGTAGAGCTGATTAAATAGCGCGTATTCGGCGTTTTTCTCGGCGTCCTCTTGCGATAAAAAGCCCTCCAGCACACCCAGCATCTCCGCGCGAAATTCCGTCCTGGCGCGCGCATAGGCATTTTGGATATTTTCGATCTGGTCGGTATCGAGTAAATTTAAAAGCGAATGTTTGCCCACGTAAAGCGTCGCGCTCGATGTGATTTTGCCGTCCTTGTTGGTCACTAGTCGCAGAGCTTTCTCTACGCGCCACAAGGCCTCTTTTAGCTCGAGCCCGCTTTCAATTTCAATTTTCATCATAGATCCTTTATCAAGAGTGCGGAATTTTAGCGTGAAATTTTAAATTTTAAAGACAAACTTCGCGATCAGATACGCCATATACAGCATCAAAACTCCCACGAGCGAGTCGATTATGCGCCATGCCCTGCTGCTTGCAAAAAGCTTCGAAAGCGCCCCTGAGCCATATCCTAAGCCGAAAAACCACGCAAACGACACGAACATAACTCCCGCATAAAACCACAACTTGTGGGCATCCGCAATCGTAGCGCCGAGCGAGCCCACGACCACGACGGTGTCTAAATACACGTGCGGATTTAGAAGCGTCACCGCGAGAGCTTTGGCTACGACGGGCGCCAGCGGGCTATTTGCAGAGTTTTGAATCTTGGCAAAATGCGAGCCTCTGTGGGCGCTAAAAAACGAGCTTAGCGCGTAGCAGAGCAGAAACATGATCCCGCCTATGCCTAAAATTTGGGTAAAAAGCGAGCCTTGCTTAAGAGCGCCGCCGATTAAAAATATCCCTACGGCCGTAAATACGGCATCGCTTAGCGCGCAGACCGTGCAAACCGCCGCAACATGGTTTTTTGCAAGACCTTGGGAGATGACGAAGATATTTTGCGCGCCGATCGCGACGATGAGCGAAAGCATCAGCGCGGCTCCTTGCAAGAAAATTCCGATCGGCAAGGAGTTCAAGGCCGCGCCTCTACTTATTTTTACTTTCGCAGGCGGAGTTTCGCATCGCGGTATCGGCGGCATCATAGCTAGCCACTGCCGCACTTTCAGGCGCAGCGTCAGATCCATTATCGCCCGCGGAAATTTTAGGAGCGGGATTCTCGGCGCCTATGAAATTTTCACCCGCACTGGCGTCATTTGAGGAAGCGGCATCATTCGGCGCGGCGGAGCTTTGTTCGTTTAAATTTGAAGCGCCCTTCAAATTCTGCGCGCCGTTTGAATTAGCGGCGTCATTAGAATTTTGCACGGCGAAATTCTGCGCCACGCCGAAATTCTCGGCGCCTAAATTTTGTGCGCCGTAGGAATTTTGCGAAGCGGAATTTTCATCGCAGAAGTTTTTAGTTTTAAAATTTTTACCGCTATCCGCGCTTTTTTTAGAGCCTTTGGCACCCTTGCGAGTTTTTAAAGCGGTTTGTTCTTCCTCAGGGCTTTGCGAAAGACCCGCTTTTTCGCGCAAAATTTTACTCAGCTCGTAGATCGAAATTTCAAACGAGCCCGGCAGCGTGGCCTCCGTG
>CAUONQ010000240.1:0-2844 GCA_963456995.1 uncultured Campylobacter sp.
GGTATTAAGATTAAAGGCGGTATTCTACTCAAGACGCACTTAAACTCAACTTAAATTAAGGATTATTTATGAAATGCTCTTTTCTGGCGCCGCTTGCACTTTCGCTTCTGCTCGCAGGCTGCGCTACCACCGCGCTCAAGCCCGCTTCTACGCAAGCTGTAAATTTCACCGTCATTTCGCCGCTTACTCGCACCAGCGACGCGGGCTTTATGCGTAAATTTAAAAATCGAACCGAGGTTCAAATTTACGCAAGCGGCATCAGCGTGCTGAGCCTGGTTTTAAAAGGCGATAAAATTTGCATGAACGGCGCGTGCGACGACGAGCTCGTTTTCAATAAAAAATTCTTCGGCGCCGAGCACTACCGCGGGCTTTTGGGCGAAATCCTAGACGGCAAGCCGAACTTTGGCGGCAGCGACGCGGGAGAGCGCCATTGCCTCGCGCAAAACCTGCAAGCTGGCTCTATCGCATATAAGGTTTGCCGCGGCAAGGACGGCGGCGGAAGATCTATAAGCTTCGCCGACGCAAAACACGGCGTAAAAATCAAAATCCGCGAGTTGCAGTAAAATTTAGTGCGATCAATGTTTGTGGCGCGTGAGATGCGATTCCGCGGGCGGCGCGAGCAAATCGCGAACGAGTAAAATTTCGCGCAGCGCATGTTTATAAACGCGCGAGAATAATGCATTCTAGTAGCCGCACAAAACACGGCGCGAGCGGTCAAAATTCCACTACTCGGCGGTAGCCGCCTAAGCTTTGCAAACGGCGCGGTTTTATTGACGCTCTGCGCCGGCTCTTTGCGATGAAATTTAACCAAGCAGCGCGTATTTGCGAAAGAAAAAGCGCGCATTTAAATTTAAAAAATCTGCGCGCGGCTCGGGTTTATGAAATTTCGCCGTACGTGGCGTAAAATAAAATTTAGGAGGTAAAATGAAGCGGATCGGAGCGCACGTGAGCGCTAGCGGCGGGGTTTCTAACGCGCCGTTAAATGCCGCAAAGATCGGGGCGGACGCGTTTGCGATGTTCGTCAAAAATCAGCGTAGATGGGACGCGCCGCCGCTTAGCGCGGAGGAGATCGTCGCGTTTAAGGACGCGCTAAAACAAAGCGGCATCCGTGCAGAGCATGTCTTGGTGCACGACAGCTACCTCATAAATTTGGGCCATCCGCGCGAGGCGGAGCGCGAGAAATCCCTAAACGCCTTCATTGGCGAGATCCGCCGCTGCGAGGCGCTCGGGCTTAAGCTTTTGAACTTTCATCCGGGCTCGCATCTAAATGAAATTTCAGCTCAAGAGTGCCTGGATAATATCGCAGGATCGCTAAATTTCGCCATCGCAAACACCGCAGGCGTCAAGCTCGTGCTCGAAAATATCGCCGGCCAGGGCTCCAATCTCGGCTATGATTTCGCTCAGCTTGCTTACGTGATCGATAAAATTTCAAACAAAGATCGCATCGGCGTCTGTATCGACACCTGTCATGCGTTCGCCGCGGGTTACGACCTGCGCAGCCCGCAGGCCTACGAGCGCACGATGAGCGAGTTTGACCGCGCGATCGGCTATAAATTTTTAAGCGGCATGCACCTAAACGACACGAAAAACGAGCTTGGCGTGCGTAAGGATCGGCACGAGAGCCTCGGGTGCGGATTTTTGGGGCTCGCGGCGTTTGAAAACATCATGAACGACCCGAACATCGACGAAATTCCGCTGATTTTAGAAACGATCGACGATAGCCTCTGGGCGAAGGAGATCGCGCTTTTGCGCAGTATGCAAGGGCGCCGCAAAGCCTAATCGGACGCCTTTTGCGCCACGTAGAATTTTATCTCATTTCACTTCAAAGTGGCGCCAGCGATAAGAGCCTTATGCCGTGCAAATTTAACATCGTGGGATTTATCGCTTAAATTTTAACAAGCAAAAATAATGAGGAACTTCGCGCTGAAAATTCTGCGTCGTAAAAAGGCACGAAATTCTACGACTAAAAACACATCGTCATAGCAAAAGAGCAAAATTTTTATAGAAAAACGCAGCGTCGCGGCAGAAATGAAAAATTTTACGCTGCATAATTAAAATTTTTAAGCAAGATTTTTAAAGCGATGCGGCGGCAAATTTTAAAATTCTATCGCTACGATATTTCAAAGCTCAGCGCCAGATTCGAAGCTCTAGTAATTTTAAAATTCTAAATTCCACATCAAAAAATTAACACGAAGCTTTATATTTGCGACTGCGTAAATTCCGATCTTGCAATTCTACTTTCGCCCAATCCATGCGGAGGCGCAAGCGCATAAGGCTACGTAATCCTAACTTGAAATTCTGCTGCGTGCCAATCTATGCTTTTGGCACGTATTTGCTTATGACAAATCTGCCTCTTTATTTTAGCGCTTTGCTTGCTCTAAAATCTATGCAGGATAGTATAAATTTACGCTAAATTCTACTTTAAGAGCATTCGATTAGTTTAAAATTTTATCGTTGGGCTTAGCAGCATACCGCCGCGATTTAAATTTAGACGCAGCGGGATTCTAAGTCGCAGCCGACGCGTATTGTATCGGCCGCAACTCGGCGCGCTATTTTAGCAGCTCATACATATCGCAGGATTTTTGCCAAGTATTGAAAAGTCCAGCGGACGGATCATCTTTGCCTAGATCGCAAGCTTTTTTTATAATATTGTGCCGCTTTTTTTGTATCGTTCATAGCAAGCTGACTATAAATGGCAAATCTATAGCAAGAGTCGAAGCTACCCAAGGCATTTTCGCTACCCAAAGAATTTCCTAAATCGCAACTCTTTCTGTAATAAATCGCCGCCTTTTCCATATCATCTGTGCCATATATATCAATGGCTAAACTCATGCAGCCCATATA
>CAUONQ010000241.1:0-2804 GCA_963456995.1 uncultured Campylobacter sp.
TGCTTTTTCGGCGTTTAGCGCCTTTTCGCATAGCGCCACAAGATCCGCTACGATCGATAGTTCATGCATTTTTTTCCTCTAAATTTTACGGCCGCGCCGTATTCTATACGAAATTTTGTTGTAAATTTAAAAATACGCCTGAAATTTAGGCTTAAATTTGCCGAATTTGCACGCAAATTTAACAAATCCTCGGCAGCAGCTCGCCTTTTGGAGGCTCCAAAAATCGCTGCGAGCCGTAGGCGTTTTGCAAAATCACTCGCCCTTTTGCCGCATGCGGAGTTTGAAATTGCCTTTCTGATACCGCGCCCGCGTCGCTCGCACCCGTAGATTCGTCCCGCGTACCAAGTTTAGGCGTCAAAGCGCCCTGAAATTTACCTCCACCGTGCCCTACTTCGCGTACCTCGCCGATGATTGCGGCATTTGCGTCAAATTCGCGCAGTATCTCAAGCGCTCTATTCGCCTCGGCGTCATCTTCTACGATCATTACGAAAGTTCCTTCGTTTGCGAGCTCGTACGGCTCAAAGCCCAGTAGCTCGCACACGCCCACTACTTCGTCGCTGATTTTGATATCTTCTTCGCACACCAAAAATTCAAGCCCGCTGGAGCTTGCAAATTCGTTCAAAACCGCGCTGAGCCCGCCGCGCGTAGCATCTCGCATCGCCTGGATCCCTACGCCTTGCAAGATCAGCTTTTCGACCGCAGCGCAAAGCGGTTTGCAGTCGCTTTGCAGCTCGCTGCTTAGCGCGATCTCGTCGCGTGCCGCGAGTATCACCGCCCCGTGCCGCCCGATGTCGCCGCTAAGCAGGATTTTTGCGCCCGCTTTGATGTTTTGTACGCGCGCAGGTCGCAAAACACGGCCGATGCCGCTAGTGTTGATGAAAATTTTATCGCATTTGCCGCGCGGCACGACCTTTGTGTCGCCGCAAACGATACGAACGCCGCAGCTTCGCGCGGTGCTTGCCATCGAGTCCAGGATGCGTCGCAGCTCGCTTAGGCTAAGCCCCTCCTCGATGATGAGCGCGCAGCTTAAAAACAGCGGCTTTGCACCCACCATCGCAAGGTCGTTGACAGTGCCGCAAACGGCGATCTTGCCGATATCTCCGCCGTTAAAAAACAGAGGCGTGACGACGAAACTGTCGGTGCTGAAAGCTAGCTCGCCGCCGAAACTCGTAGAATTCAAAGCAGAACTCGGCGCCGCGCGATCAAAACCAACCCCGGCGTCTAAATTTAGTATCGCGCTGTCGTTGTTAGCGCGTAAAATTTCATTATCAAACGCCGCAAAGATCGTCTCGTTGATGAGCCTATTCATCTCCTCGCCGCCGCCGCCGTGGCTTAAAAGTATAGTTTCGTTCAAATTTTTCCTTTTCGCTCGGTTTCAAAATTTAAAGCCCGTATTCCGTAGCCGAATAAGCTGTACCGCTACGGCGCCGCGCAAAATTTCAAATTAAATTTTAGCCCGACGTTTTTTACTTCGGTTAAAATTTTAAAGTACGACTTGTTTTAAAATTTACGCTCTGCTGGCCGATACTGCGCGCAAAATTTAGCCCACGGTTTTGACGTCGCCGTATTTATAGTACGCCGCGCACGCCCCTTCGCTTGAGACCATGCACGATCCTATCGGGTTTTGCGGCGTGCAGTGCTTGCCGAAAACCTTGCAATCATAGGGACTTTTTTTGCCGCGCAAAATTTCGCCACAGATACAGGCCTTGCTCTCGGGAGCGCTCTGTACGCTGCAATCAAACTGCACTCTGGCATCTAGTGCCGCGTACTGCGGGCGCAACTTCATGCCGCTTTTTGGAATTTCGCCGAGCCCTCGCCACGGAAAATCGCAAATTTCAAAATATTTATCTATCAAATTTTGCGCTTTTTGGTTGCCGCCCTCTTTTACGACGCGCTCGTATTCGTTGAAAACCTCGTAGGTACCGGCGTTTTGCTGCTCGACCAAATTTAACACGCCCGCCATTATGTCAAGCGGCTCAAATCCGCTTACGGCGATCGGTTTTTTGTAATCGCGCGCGATGCTCTCGTAGGCCTTCGCGCCAGTGATCACGCTTACGTGGCTAGGCCCTAAAAACGCGCCTATTTGCACATCCGCGTCGTCTAAGATCGCTCGCACAGGCGCCGGCACCGTTACGTGGTTGATGTGAAAAAAGAGATTTTTTAGCCCCAGGCTTAGCGCCTTATCGATCAGCACGGCGCTCATCGGCGTCGTCGTCTCAAAGCCGATCGCAAAAAATATCACTGTTTTTTGCGGATTTTCCTGCGCGATCTTTATGCAATCAAGCGGGCTATAAAGCGCTCTGATGTCGTGCCCCTCGCTGCGCAGCTTCTGCAAGCTGGTGCGAGAGCCGGGCACGCGCAGCATGTCTGCTAGAGTGCAAAAAATACTCTGCGGCATCGCGGCGAGCTTGATCGCCTCGTCGATGCGACTGCGCGGCATCACGCACACCGGGCAGCCGGGACCGTGGATAAATTTTATATTTTCGCCGACCAGGCTTGGAAGGCCGAATTTCATGATAGAGTGCGTGTGTCCGCCGCAAATCTCCATGATGTTTAGCGGCTTTTTGCTTTTAGAAATTATCAGCTTGCTAAGCGCTAAAATCAGCTCCTTATCCCTAAAATCCTTGATTAGATCCATTATTTACCTTAAATTTTACGGGTTTACAAGCCGTTTTACTTCTCTGCACCGGTTCGCGGCTCTATGCTTTCATACACGGAGCTCTCTTCCGCTCTCATCTGCTTTGCGATTTGCTCGTAAATTTCGATACTCTCCTTCGCTCGCTGCGTATCGATCTTCTCCATCG
>CAUONQ010000242.1:0-2797 GCA_963456995.1 uncultured Campylobacter sp.
CTCATATGCCAAAGGCGTCAAATCTCGCGGTGTGATAACTATGGAAAATGAGATCGGACTAGATGAAATAAAGCGTGCTATGCAGGTTGCCGAAGCGCAAGCAAATGTGGCTAGTGATAGTGTAATCTTACATGTGCTTCCGTATGATTTTAGAGTCGATGAGCAGGAGCACATCGAAGACCCCCTTGGTATGAGCGGCACGCGTCTAGAGGTATCTACCCATATCGTCATCGCGCCAGAAAGCTCAATTAAAAATTTGAAAAAATCCGTAGAGATGGCCGGCGTGAAGGTCGATAATATTGTCCTTTCAGGCTACGCATCATCCATATCTACGCTTAGCAAGGATGAAAAGGAGCTAGGCGTCGTGCTGATTGATATGGGCGGCGCTACATGCGATATAGTCATCCACCTGGGGAATTCCTTGCGTTATAACGATGTTGTGATGTTCGGCTCCAATAACGTTACTAACGATCTATCGCGAGCCCTACATACGCCGCTTCCGTATGCGGAAAACATTAAAATTACCTATAACGATCTAATTAATCAAGGCAATAGCGAAGTGGAATTGCCTGCTTTAGGAGATAGCGAGTCGGAAAACCACATTATAAGCCTTGAGATCATCTCTCAGGTCATCCTCGCTCGCGTTAAAGAGACCTTCGATATGATAGCCGATAAGATCGAAAGAAGCGGCTATAAAGACCGCATAGGCGCAGGTATTGTGATCACCGGCGGCATGGCGAAGCTAGACGATGTGCGCGATCTAGCGGCGATAGTTTTTGATAACACTTCCGTTAGGGTTGCAAGAGCAAAAAGCGTGGGCGGCCTACACGAGATCGCCGACGATATTTCAAATTCTTGCGCACTAGGACTTTGCATGTATGGCTTTGGCGAATTTACCCCTTACGAGATGGACTCTAACGGCAAACTCCGCTACAAAGACGAAGTTATAAATAAGGCTCCGAAGCGAAACGTGAACGAATATTATGAAAAAGAGGTCAGCAAGGCGATAGAAAAAGAGGGCGTCAGAGCGGACGGCGGTGCGGCTAAGAAGGAGGATCTAAATATCCAACTTCCAAAAAAAGACGGACAGAATTTTTTCAATAAAATTTGGTCGTCTATGAAAAATTGGTTTTAAATTTTAAGCTAAGGAGATACTCGTGAAAGGATATAGTATGGAAGAAAGAAAGGGCATCTACGGTGCCAAGATGAAGGTTATCGGCGTCGGCGGCGGCGGATGCAACATGATAAATCATATGATCCGCGAAGGATTTACCAAAACCGACGTTGAGCTTATGGTGGCTAACACCGACGCACAGGCGTTAGAAAAGTCGATCGCAAATACTAGAATTTTACTAGGCGAAAACACCACCAAAGGCCTTGGCTGCGGTATGGATCCGGCGCTTGCTAAAATGGCTGCAGAGGAGAACTACGACGATCTTAAGGACCGCTTGGACTACTCCGACATCGTTTTCGTGGGCTCCGGTCTAGGTGGCGGTACTGGTACGGGCGCTGCACCTATCGTTGCAAAAGCTGCGAAAGAGAAAAAAGCGCTAACTATCGGCGTCGTTACCACCCCTTTCGGTTTTGAGGGTAAAAAGCGCATGCGATTAGCACAAGAGGGTCTTGAAGAGCTTAAAAAAGAGTGCGATTCCATAATCGTTATCCCAAATCAAAATTTATTGAAGATCATCGATAAAAAAACCGGCCTAAAAGATGCCTTTAAGATCGTAGATAATGTCCTATTTCAAGCTGTAAACGGCATGATTTCCGTGATCTTAGAGTCCGGTGACAGCGATATCAACGTCGATTATGCCGACGTCAAAAAGGTAATGACTCACCGCGGTTTGGCGCTAATGGGTATAGGCGTTAGCGAGGGCGATGGCGCGGCAGAGGAAGCGCTAAAAAGTGCGATCCAATCTCCGCTTTTGGATAATACCTCCATTCACGGCGCCATGGGCGTGTTAGTGCATTTTAAGATGTCGCCTGATTGCTCCTTGCTTGAGATCGAATCCGCGATGAATATCATCGAAGATACCGTGGATAAGGACGCTGACGTTACCTGGGGTACCACCACCGATCCTAAGATGGAAAACAACCGCGTCGAAGTTACCCTCATCGCCACCGGCTTTGAAAGGAGCATCGAAGAAAAAAAGCAGGTCGCCAGCGATAACGTAGCGGATCGCAGGAAGGCACTTTTAGAGAGCATGGGTCGAAATTCTATCTTTTCTAGACAAAAGGTAAGTAGTGGCGATTTTAACGGAGACGAAACCTACGACGAGCTCGACGAGCCCGCATTCCTACGCAACCAGATGGACTAAATGCGCAGGCGAGATAGGCAGCTAAGCGAAGATGAGGCGTTAAAAATCATCGACGAGAGCGAATACGCTACGCTTAGCTGCATAGATGAGAGCGGCGAGATTTTTAGCGTGCCTATCTCGCCCGTGCGCGATGCAGACATTATTTATATCCACGGCGCGCCTGCCGGCACAAAGGCGAAACTCTTTCAAAACGGACGCGCGGTAACGGCTGTTTTTGTTAGCTACAACCGCGTTCCTACCCCAAGCGATGAAGAATACCGATCTATCGCAAACGACGCTGCCGCTTTAGGCTCTAGAGTTTATACGACGGAGTACCGCAGCGCGATCGCCGTTTGCGAAGCAAACGAAGTGTTAGATGACGAGCGTAAAATTTACGCCCTGCGGATACTTTGCGAAAAATACACCCCAAACTACATGTCGCGCGTAGAATTCGCCTCCAAAGCATCCCTAAAACGCACGAAAGTGTATGAGCTTAAAAT
>CAUONQ010000243.1:0-2792 GCA_963456995.1 uncultured Campylobacter sp.
AGATAGTACCGACCGCCGGCGACGTAGTGAAGCGTTTTCAGCTCGTCAGGAACCTTTTCAAACAGCCAGTGTCCGCCGTCAAAGACTCTCTCGTCCGCATACGCCGCGACGACCTCGCCGATGAAAAGATCATAGCTCTGCTCATTGTGAGGCTCGGGGATACGCTTACAAACGAGCCATGCCGCGCAGCCCGCGATCAGCGGTACGCGGGAGTCATCTTGATAAAAAATTTCCACGTTTTTCATCTTGTCCGCGTTATCAAAGCGCGAGTTGTTTTCGGCGCCAAGCTCGCTAACCAGCTCCGCCTGCGCGGCCGTGGGGATCTGCACGGCGAAATACCCGCTCTTTTCGATGAGCGTCCGCGTGTACGAGCCGCTATGCGGCACGATGGTAACCTTGTCGTAGTCAAGCGCCTGCGCCCACGTTATCGCCATCGCGTTGACGTCGCCATCGTATTTGGCCGATACGAGCGCGGTCGCGCCTGGGTTTAGGATACCGTATGATTTTTGTAGATCGACTTTAATGATCGCCATTTTTGCTCCTTTGATTAACTTTTATCGGCGGCAGATACCGCGAATAACCGAATCAGCTCGGTATTAATTTGCTCTAAATTTACGTCTTAGCCTGCTGAGCCGGCCTAAGTCCTGGCGCGTTTGGATTAAATTCTTTCGCGGCGCGCGAAATTTAGCGGGCTTAAAATTTCACCCGCTATTTTCTGCGGATCTTATAGCCCTTGCCGCTTTTTGTTTTTAGCAGCGAAATTTTTCCGTCCTTCGAGACGTAGTAACCACCCTTAACTTTGCTTAAAATTTCGCTCTGCGGCAAGCTCGCCCAAAAAATTTCTACCCTGCTTTTATCCGCGGAAAATATCCCGTAGATCGCAAGCGTAGCGTTATCCGGATCAGCTAACCTCACGTCTGCGATGTCAAAAACCTGCACGCAGCCATTCTTAATCTTTGAAAAGCTCTGCCCTGCTGCGACTAAGCAGCCGTGCTCGTCCGTGCCGCCGCCTACCATCGGTCCCTGCACGGCGGGCACCTTGCAGACGCCCTCACTCGCGCCGCAATCTGCAGCCGCGCTTTCGCTTCTCTTATCCGCCTCTTTGCCTATCTTTGCATCGTGCGCCGCGCAGCCGCACAAAAACGCCGCCGCAAAGGCCGCGATTAAAATTTTACCTCTCATCTTTACTCCTTTAAATAAATTTTATCTGCACTCAAAGCTACTCGCGTTATTTTCGTCGCCACCCACGTATATAGCGACTTTAGGATACGCGCAGACCTTGATCTGCTTGCCGGCGCGACTCGTGCTTTTGCCTAGCAGGCTAGATGGAGCCGTTCCCTGCTCGCGCCACGCCTCAAGCGCGCTTAGCGGATCGACGTCATCGATGCCGTTACCGCCGCCGCAATGATTCATCCCAGGCAATGCAAAAAATCGCGCAAATTCGTCCGCATTCGCGTTCGTTTCCACTAGCTTTTTAAACCAATCGCGCTGATCCATCGCCGAAAATACGGGATCGGAAACGCCCGTTACGATGATGAGTTTACCGCCGCTAGAGCGGAAGCTATCAAGCTTGGTCGAAATCGCATCGTTTATCGCCGCGGTCTCGAACGTTCGCTCTACGTCCTTATCGAAATCAAATTTCATCAGATCAAACTTCGGTTGCGGCGGCGTCATAAAATAATAATTCATCGAGCCCTTCGAGAGCACGATATTTCTAGCATTTGGCTCTGCCGTTTGCGAGTCGCCAAGCTTCCACATGCGCCAGCCGGGCTGATTTACCCCGGCATCGTAAAACCAGCCGCTGTAAATTTGCTCGCCCTTACTATTTTTTGCGCCGCCAAATATCGCCTTTATCGCAGAAATTTTTTCTTTAGCTAGATCAAGTCCGCTGGGATCAAACTTGCAACTTTTCCAAGCGCCGATGATGCCGTCTTTTAGGCCGTCGAGCGCGTCGCATTTATCTAAAACCGCCCTGCTTAGCTTATCCAGATCCTCCTGCGTAAGGGCGTTTGCGAAAATTTTATCTCCCGCGGCATTTTTAGGCGCGATCTTCATTAATTGCTGATTGTCCCACTGCTCCGCTATCGCCGCGCGAGAAAGCCTAAAGCCCGGGTTTGCCGCGATTACGCCGTCGAATTCGAGCGGATACCTCTGCGCCGCCATCAGAGCCGAGCGTCCGCCGTTTGAGCAGCCCATAAAATAGCTGTGCGCGGGCGCTTTTTTATACGCTGCAAAAACCAGCTGCTTTGAGACGCTCGCGACCTTGCCGATAGCCTGATAGGCATAGTCTAACCGCGCCTGTTGCTCAAGTCCGAACTCGGGCGTAGGCGTAGGATGTCCCGAATCGGTCGTAACGACCGCATAGCCCCTCATAAGCGCAGGCGTTGCAGTGCTAGTGCGGATAGGCACGGCGCCAAGAGCCGGCGCTACGAAGCCGTCCAAACCGCCTCCGCCCTGAAATAGCAGCTTGCCGTTCCAGTCGCTCGATAAGCGAAGCTCAAATTTTATGCCGTAATGCTTGCCGTCCGAGCCCGTGCGGGAGGCTATCTCGCCGTGAATTATGCAGTGAGGTGCGGCTTTTAGCGTCTTTTTGGCGCCTCCCGTTAGCGCAGACATCTTATCGGCACCGATTTCGCCGCTTTGATTCCAGATCGCTTCGCTAATCTTTGTATCGTAAATTTTCGTGCCCTTTAGCGCCGCGCAAGCCCGCTCGTCAAAATCGCTCGCAAGCGCTCCCTGTAGGCCCAAAGCAGCCGTAAAGGCCGCAACTAAAATTTTATATTTCATTGCCG
>CAUONQ010000244.1:0-2781 GCA_963456995.1 uncultured Campylobacter sp.
GGTGCTTGCGTATTTCTATCAGCAAGATGCTAAATCTTCCGTAGTCGATCGCGTAAAGATCGAAGCAAATGCTACTAAATCCGTGCCAAACGCCGTTCCGGGCGTGCCGTCCATTCCTAATTCCGGTGCAAAGCCTAATTTTACTCCGGCAAGCACCGAAGCAAATCCCGTAAATAGCAGCGAGGTAAATTCAACAGCTCCGAAGATCGAAGCGCCCGTAGCTCCTGCGACCGATACTGCCGCACCTGCCGAATCGCAAGCATCAAGCGCCGCAAGCGATACCAATGCCAGCGCTGCTTCCGCAGATCAAAACACAACCAAATAAACTCTAAATTTTAAAATTTAAAAGCGCAAAATCCGCGCTTTTAAATGCTATTCTTATTTTTTTAACGCTATAATTTCGCAAATTTTATTTAAAGGATTTGAATGCTAGAAGCTATCTACAAAGAGCAAAGAGCAAACGGCGATCGAGCTATCGAGGCTTTGAAAAAGGACTTTACGACGCTACGCACCGGTAAAGTGAGCGTGGCGATCCTGGATCATATTTTCGTGGATTACTACGGCTCGCAAACTCCGCTAAATCAGGTCGCGACCGTTCTTTCGACCGATGCGGTTACGATTTCGATCACGCCGTGGGAGAAACCGATGCTAAAGGCAATCGAAAGCGCGATCGCAGCGGCGAATATCGGCGTCAATCCGACTAACGACGGCGAGAGCGTAAAGCTCTTTTTCCCGCAGATGACGATCGGGCAAAGCCAAGAAAACGCAAAAAAAGCAAAAGCGATGGGCGAGAAGGCTAAAATCGGCATTCGCAACGTCCGCAAAGACGCTAACGACGAGATCAAAAAGCTCGAAAAAGACAAAGCGATCTCCGAAGACGACGCCAAAAAGGGCTACGACGAGGTGCAAAAGATCACCGACGCATACTCCGCCAAGATCGACGACGCAGTCAAGGCCAAAGAAGCCGAGCTTTTGAAGGTTTGAGCTGTGAATATAGAAAAAATCTATCGCGACTGCGGCGCATATCTACGAGGGCATTTTCTGCTTTCAAGCGGCAACCACTCAGAATTCTATCTGCAAAGTGCCAAAGTGCTTGAAGATCCGCAGCTCGCGGGACAGCTCGCAGACGAACTTGCCGCAATCATCGAAAAAGCGGGCGTGGAGTTTGACAGCGTCTGCTCGCCCGCGCTGGGCGGAATTTTAGCGGGCTATGAGCTAGCTCGCGCGGCAAAAAAGCGCTTCATCTTTACCGAGCGGGTCGAGCGCGTAATGAGCCTGCGCCGCGGCTTTGAAGTACATAAGGGCGAGAGATTTATCGTCTGCGAAGACATCGTCACGACGGGTGGCTCTGCTCTTGAGAGCGCTAGACTCATCGAAAACCTAGGCGGCGAGGTCGTGGGCTTTGCCGCGCTTGCCAATCGCGGATTTTGCAAGGTCGCAAATTTAACTGGCAGTGTCGCTAAAGCTGGCGCAAAACTGCCCGCGGATAAACCGTTTTTTGCGCTAGGCAATTTCGAGTTTGAAATTTACGAGCCTGCGACCTGCCCGCTTTGTGCTGCCGGAAGCAAGGCGATCAAGCCAGGCAGTCGCGGAAACTAGGCGCCGATTTGCTGCTAACAAACCGCAACGAGATTAAATTTTATCCTCTCGGCTCTAAATTTAGCGCGCCGAAATTTTAAAATTTAATCTAAAACGGATCAAAATGGCAAAACAAAAAGCTAAAATTTCACCGATTTTTCTGCGCGTAAAGGCCTTCATCGTCGATCTTTTCATCATCGCGATGCCCCTATTCTACGGCGTTACCTATCTCGTCTTGGGCTCGAAAGAGGCTCTGTGGCGCAACCAAGCCGCAATTGCGCTTATCTGGCTCGCATACGGCGCGATTTGCGCAGCATTTTACGCTCGCAGCGCCCAGACACCTGGCTACAAGCTCGCGGGGCTTTACCTCATCGACGTTCGCAGCGGACGCAAAGCAAGCTTCTTTAGAGCCTTAGCGCGCTTTGGATGCTTCGTGCTTGCGGGCTTTAGCGTCATCGGGCTTTTGATCTGCTTCTTTCGCAAAGATAGGCTGAACTTACACGACCTGCTAAGCGGGGCTGCGCCCGTCGTGCGAAAGGACGCGCAGTGAGCGGGCAGATTTGCGGCATCGACGAGGCCGGGCGCGGCTGTCTTGCAGGACCGCTTTGCGTCGCTGGTTGCGTCTTGCAGCGCGAGATCGCGGGACTTGCCGATAGCAAAAAGCTAAGCGAGAAGCGCCGCGAGGAGCTTTACGCTCAGATCATCGAAAACTCGCGCTATAAAATCGTCGAAATTTCAAGCGCGCAGGTCGATGAGGCGGGCCTAAGCTCGTGTCTAAGATCGGCGCTTGAACAAATTCTCGCGTATTTTGCGGGTTTTAGCGGACAGATCATCTACGACGGCAACGCGACCTTCGGCGTACGCGGGCTTCAAACGCTCGTAAAGGCCGACGCGCAAATCGCCGAAGTAAGCGCGGCGAGCATCCTCGCCAAGGTCACGCGCGACCGCGTCATGCACGAGCTCACGCGGCGCTACCCGCAATACGGCTTCGCGCAAAACAAAGGCTACGGCTCGCGCGCGCACATCGCAGCGATCGAGCGGTACGGACTCACGCCTTTTCACCGCGCAAGCTACAAGATCAAGTCGCTGCAACCCTCGCTGTTTGATTAACGTGACAGCAAGCTTGCTTGATCAGCGAGGAAAACCGCCGATTTTGGCCGATACGATAATCGCTAGTTTTGGCGGACGGAATACGCTTTTTGG
>CAUONQ010000245.1:0-2770 GCA_963456995.1 uncultured Campylobacter sp.
ATTCTAAATAGTTCAAATTTAACCGCTTTGTGGCGAGCAAATCCGATGCCGCTTTAGCGCCTCTTGCGTGCTAAATTTAAAATTCCGCCTACGACTGCGACATTACCGCATCGCGACGTTGCACGGCTTTGCGGCGCTTGATGAAGCTCGCCGTTAAATTTTAACGCTCTCGCAGCGAACACGCTTTAAATTTAGCCGAAGTAAACTCGCACCGAAAAGCGCCCGCGCCCGGATGGTTAAATTTAAGCGTCTAAACTTCCTCGCATAGCTCCTCGATCGTCTTAAGCGGGCTTTTGCGCTTTTTGCAGATCTCCGCGTATTCGCTCTTTGGCGAGCTGTCGTAAACGATACCCGCGCCCGCGCCGATAAATACGAGATTGCTTAGTCCCTCGCAGCCGAAATTTTCCGCGTTAAATTTAGCAGCCTTAAACCGCATCGCGCGGCTAAAGCTCGGGCCGCTTTCTAAATTTTGCGCCCCGCCGCCCGCGCGAGCTTTTAAATTTAATCTCGCGTCGCGCTCACTTGTGCGAGCCATTAAATTTTGCGCCTCGGCGCAGCCCTTTTGCGCCGCAGCACCGCAAAGCTCCGTCGTCTCGAGATTTTCATCGTCGTAAAACTCTGTCGCTTCGGAATTTCCATCGCTGCAAATAGCGTCTAAATTTAAGTTGGAATTTCGCTTAAAATCCTCGTCCGAGCAGGAATTTTGCCCGTCGCGATTTATGAAGATCGCCGAGCGGATCAAGATCGCCTGCATCACGTCGCCGCTAAAGCGCCAAAACCCGATTCCGCCGCCGTATATACCGCGCTCGTAGCGCTCCAGCTCGTTTATGATCTGCATCGCGCGGATCTTCGGACTACCGCTTAGAGTGCCCGCAGGAAAGATCGTGCCAAGCACCTCAAACGCGCTTACCCCGCGCGGCTTGCTGCCGTAGACCTCGCTTACGATGTGCATCACGCTTTCGTAGCGCACGACGCGCATCGCGTTTTGCACCCGCACCGAGGCTGGCGCGGCGAATTTGCCGATGTCGTTGCGAGCTAGATCGATCAGCATCCGATGCTCCGCAAGCTCCTTTTCATCGCTTAAAAGCTCACGCTCAAGCGCCGCGTCGGCTTCGGCGTTCGCCCCTCTGCTGCGGGTGCCTGCAATGGGAGCGACGAAAATTTCGTCCTTTTTAATCTCCATAATCAGCTCGGGGCTGGAGCCCGCGACGCAGCCGTACGGCGTCGGGAAGTGAAACATATAGGGGCTTGGATTATTCTTTTTGAGTCGCTCGTAAAACTCCAAGCTGCCCAGATTCGTGCCGATTTTTAAAATTTCGCCCAGCACGACCTGAAAAACGTCGCCGCTTTTTATCTTTTCTTTCGCTTCTTCGACCATCTCGCTAAAATGAGACTCCTCGGCGCCAAGATCGGTTAAAATTTTAAATTTAAGCTCTTTTTTCTGCGGCGCGAGTTTCGCTGCGTTTTGCGATTTTGCCTCGTTTTTTATCGCGGCATCCGTTCTTGCTGCGCTCTGCGGCGCGCCTGCCGCTTCGGCAGAGCTTTGCTGCGAGCCTTGAGAACTAAGCCCGCGCAGGTTTTCGTAAATTTCGGCGTCTTTGCCGTAAAAATCGTAAATTTTGCTGATTTTATCGTAGTGCAGGTAGTTTGCGGCATCGGCGTAAAAAAACGGCGGGAAGTCATACAGCGCCTGCTTCGGTATGCCGATATTTTCGAATGTGCGCACGATGTCGTAGCCCAAAACGCCGAAAAGCCCCGCAAAGCTCGCGTTTTTAAACTCGCTCGCGCCCGCTTTTGCGCTTTTTACCTCATCAAATTTAAGCTTTAGCGCCTCAAAGCTCATCTTAAATCCGTCGAAATAATCGCAATCAATGCCGATGATGACCTGAGTGTCGTCCTCTGCGAGGTAGCTTTGCGGATGCGTCTTTAAAATTTCGCGGTAGTAAAAAAGCGGCTCTTCTAAAAGCATTTTCGTCCTTGGAATTTTTAGCGCCATTATACGCTGCTTAGCTTAAATTTAGCGGGCGGCGCGAGCCTGGGCGGGCTTAATGCAAGCAAAATTTTAGTAAAATGAGCAAATTTTAAGGAGAGCGTATGAAGATTTTATTTTCCCCAAGCGAGATGAAAAGCGAGCAAAGCGGCAGCACGCGCATTTGCGAGCAAAATTTCATCTTTACAGATCTTTACGAAAAGCGCCTGCAGATGCTGCGCGCTTATGCGGATTTCGTGGATAAAGCAAGCGAGGCGGAGCTTTGCAAGCTTTTCGGGCTAAAAAAATGGGATGCGGCCCTGCGCGAAAATATCTTTGAAAAAGGCTGCGCGAAGGCGCTTTTGCGCTACACGGGCACTGCGTATCGCGCGCTGGGCTACGCGTCGCTAAGCACTGCGGCGCGGGAGTTTGCGGAGCGAAACACGATAATTTTTTCAAACCTTTTCGGCCCCGTGCTGGGCGGCGACGCGCTGCCGAACTACAAGCTCAAACAAGGCGAAAAATTTGGCGGCATAGACGCGGCGAAATTTTATCGCGACAGCTTCTCCGCTGCGCTGGATCGGTATCTGGCGGATGAGTGCGTCGTGGATCTGCGCGCGGGATTTTACGAGAAATTTTATGAGATGAAGCGCGAATATCTGAGTTTTAGTTTCATCAAAGGCGGCAAGGTGCTGAGCCACTACGCCAAAGCCTGGCGCGGCAAGGTGTTGCGCGAAATCGCTCTTGCCCGCGCTTGCAGCGAGACTGAGGTGCTTGCGCTGCGATTGAGCGGCGCTTCCG
>CAUONQ010000246.1:0-2766 GCA_963456995.1 uncultured Campylobacter sp.
TTTTTTCAAGCAGAAGACGGCATACGAGATCATGCCTAGTCTCGTGGGCTCGGCGGCACAGATCGAGATTATGGGCGAGCTATTTGCGAGCTTCGGCGGCGCGGGCAAGACCATTTTGGTCGATCCTTGCATGGGCGATAACGGCGTGTTTTATCCGGGCTTTAACGAGGATTTTGCTCGTATGATGGCGCTTCTGTGCGCCCAGGCCGACGTCATCACGCCTAATATCACCGAGGCCTGCGCGATCACGGGCGTGCCGTACCGAGAGGACGCAGATAGGGATTTCATCATGGATCTGCTTGCAAGGCTTCGAGAGCTGGGCGCTAGGCAGGTTATTTTAAAGGGCATCGGCTACATCGCCGATCAGTGTGGGGTTTTCAGCTACGATGCGCGCACGGGCAGGACGAACGAGTATTTTCACGAGCTGCTGCCGGTTAAATTTAACGGCACCGGCGATATTTTCGCAGCCGTAGCTTTCGGCGCGATAATGCGCGGCAAGTCGCTGGAAACGGCGGTTCGCATCGCCGCGGACTTCGTCGTAAGCACGATCAAAGAGACGATGAGCGACGAGGAGCGCAAGGACTACGAAGGGGTGGATTTTGAGGCAATAATCCCCGAGCTGGTGAGGAAAATCTAAGTTCTAGACGGATTTGGAACTCGCCGTGCGGACAGCGGATTTGTGGCAGAGCTTTAAAATTTTACCGCAAAAGGAAATTCCTAAATTTTATCTGCGGCGTGAAATTTTAAAATTTTCAAAATTTATGTGTCGTAGGGCATGGAATTTTATAGGCGATGTGGAATTTTAGAATTCATGCATTGCACGGCTTATAATTTTATCTCCTGCATAAAATTTTTAAAATTTACACCGACGTAAAGATGCAAAATTTATCCGCTAGCGCGTAATTCTAAACACAAAGCTACAGCGAATTTATCTGTTTGAGAGCTTGAGCTGCATTTTGAAGTTTTGCGCAAAATATGCTTAAAATTTTATTCCCACAAGCCGTGCATTCATAAAGTATTCTCAAAATTTAGATTAAAATCCGTATTTAAATCCTATATTTATTTAAAATTTTAGCGATTATTAGAGAGGATGCTTGAAGAATTAAATAAAGATGGATATAAAATTAACGGCACTAAATTTCAATATCTGATAGCGAACAATGAGATGATACGGAAAATTTTATGAGGTACCAAGCATCAAGACGGCTACACTATAGCGGTTACTATGAGCGGCAGCGATACGGATAAGACAAATACTTACACAGAAAAAGAGGGATTGTAATAGCAAAGACGATTGGAATTTGAATGTGTAAAAAAGCACTTAATTAAATTTTTCGAAGCATTTGGCGAGATTATGGAATTTTAAAATTTAAATTAAGAAGGACGACATAATCGTGAAATTTAAATATGAGCGTTGCGTAAAATAGCCGTGGATCGGCTAGATCTATTAAAACCGCCGTATACGTATAAAGGGTAAATTTAAAATCGAAGCTTTGCCGAATAAATTTACCCGATTTGCCTCGCTATAAAATTTATTCGCCCAGGAAGTATTTCAGATCCGCCTGCGCGTCGCCGCTGATTAGGCGAAGGCCGAAATTTTGCACCAAGAAGCCCAAGATTTCGTCGTTGAAAAACTCAGGCACCGTAGGGCCCACGTTGATATTCTTAACGCCTAGGCTAAATAGCGCAAGCAGGATGATGACCGCCTTTTGCTCCATCCACATCAGCACGATCGAGACCGGCAGGTCGTTTACCGCGATGCCCGTAGCCTCGCTAAGCGCTAGGGCGATCTTGACCGCGCCGTTGCTGTCGTTGCACTGGCCAAGGTCGATATAGCGCGGAAGCTCGGTGCCGGGCACGTTTCCGAAATCCACGTCGTTGAAACGGAATTTGCCGCAGCTAGAGGTCAAAATCACGCAGTCTTTCGGCAGGCTAAGCGCTAACTCGCGGTAATACTCGCGTCCTTTGCCCGGCGCGTCGCAGCCTGCGATGACGAAAAAGCGGCGGATTTTGCCCGATTTGATCGCGTCTAAAATTTGCGGCGCGAGGCTCAAAATCGTCTTATAGTGTCCGCCCGTCACCAAGCTCTCGTCGCTGTCCATACTCACGTCGCCGCACGCAAGCGCGCACTCGATGAGCGGCGTAAAATCGTCATTTTGGATATGCTTGATGCCGTCTGTGCCAGCGATAGAGTAGCCAAACAGCCTGTCTGCGTAGCTACAGGACGAGCGAAGCGGCACGATGCAGTTGGTGGTCATCAAAATCGCGCCTTTAAATTCGTTGAAAAGCTTGGTCTGATCGAACCATGCCTTGCCGACGTTGCCCTTTAGGTGCGGATACTTGCGAAGCTGCGGATAGCCGTGCGCAGGAAGCATCTCGGAGTGAGTGTAGATATTGATGCCTTTGCCCTCGGTCGCTTTTAGCAGCGCCTCAAGAGCGTGAAGGTTGTGTCCGCTGACCAAAATCGCCTTGCCTTCGACTTTGTTTTGGCTAACTTTAACCGGGGTCGGTACGCCGAATTTTGCGGTATGCGCCTCGCTTAAAATATCCATCATCTGCACGCCTGCGCTTCCGACGGCCATCAGCTGCGCGATATGCTCGTCAAAGTTAAAATTTGAGTTCGTTAGCGTGAAATACAGCGTATCCGCCATAACGGTATCGACTGCGCTAGTATCGGCTCCGAACTCACTGGCGTGGTGGCGGTAGGCGCTAAGACCCTTAAGTCCGAAAACCATAGTGTCTTGGAGTAACGCCAGCGTGGAGGTT
>CAUONQ010000247.1:0-2758 GCA_963456995.1 uncultured Campylobacter sp.
GTCGCGGGCGTGTGCTTTTCGCAGATATATAGCTTAAGCAGTGTCGAAAACGCCCATATGTCCGAGCTAGCAGAATTTGGCATAGTTTTTTTGATGTTTACCATTGGGCTTGAGTTTAGCTTCCATCACCTGATGAGTATGAAAAAGGACGTGTTTTTCAACGGCATACTCCAAGTACTCGGCACCGGTATTATCTTAGCGCTCATCATCGATCAAGCTTTCGGCGGAAACATAAAAACCGTGATGATTATCGGGCTTGCGCTCGCGCTTAGCTCTACGGCGATCGTGCTAAAAACGCTCAACGAAACAGGCGAAATCAACCAAAACTACGGGCGTAAGGTGCTTGGGATCCTGCTATTTCAAGACCTCGCCGTCATTCCTATTTTGCTGATGATTGACATATTCGGCTCGACCGACAATACCCCCGTGAACTATCTGATCTTAAAAACCGCCGTAAGCGCCGCCATAGTGGTAGTGATCCTTTTCGTGCTGGGTAAATTCGCCTTCAACCGCTTCCTCTACTACGTCGTAAGGACAAATTCTAAAGAAATTTTCATTGCGACCATCCTTTTTACCGTCGTGGGGGCTAGCTTTTTGGCGCATGTTTTTGGCTTTTCGTACACGCTGGGCGCATTCATCGCGGGCATGCTCATCGCAGAAACTGAGTATAAACACGAGATAGAAGCCGATCTGACGCCGTTTCGAGACATACTGCTCGGACTTTTTTTTATCACGATTGGCATGCAGATAAATTTTGAAGTCATCGTCTCGCACTATGGGCTAATCCTGCTCGCTATTATCGTTATAATGGCGCTTAAAACGGTGGTGATTTACGCGATCTTATTTCTCTCGACCGGCAAAAGAATAGCGCTAAAAGCGGCGCTGTCGCTATGCCAGATAGGTGAGTTTGCGCTTGCGATATTTTCGCTACTGATGAGCCGAGATATGCTAAGTAAGGAAAACGGGCAAATTTTAATTACAGTCGTAACAGCGACGATGATTTTAACGCCGTTTATTCTTAAAAATTTAAACAAAATCGCCAACCGTTTCGAGTCCAAGGTCGAAAAGCTCGAGGATGAGGAGCATAAAACTCAAATCCCGCCGATGAAAAATCACATCATTGTAGCAGGCTACGGTAGGATAGGGCAAGAAGTGGTGCTGCGCCTTAAAGATCAGGGGCTGCTATACGTAGTCGCCGAGAGTGATTTAGAGCTCGTGGATCTGGGCAAATCGCGCGGCGAGAATATATACTTTGTAAACATAATGCAAAAAACTGCGATCGACGAGCTGCATGCGCGCGATGCGTCGGTCATCATCCTAACGATCGCAAATCAGCAAAAGCTCGACATCGTCGCCAAGATGCTAAACGGCTCTAATTTAAAAGCAAATATCATAGTGATGCAGACGGGTGCTGATCCGCAAAGCGAGCTGCAGAGCGAATACGGCGAAAATTTTATCTTCGTAAAAAAGGAGAGAGTAGTAGCCAATGCGCTTTTGCAAGAGGCGCTGAAATGCAAGCTAACGCAGTAGTCTTGAGCGTTTAAGATCGAATTTAATTGTATTTGCTATGCCTAAAATATCCACGCTTCTTTATTCTTACTTCTATGCTCAGCTAATTTAAAGCGTTTTAATGAACGCAGATAAATAGATATATTTAAATGGCGGGCTTGCAAATTTAAAGACGCAAAGTGCTGCTTTGGATTAATTTAAATTCTAAATTTAGCTGTCCTTCCATAGCTAAAGAATACTTAGACAAGGAGCTGATGAAATATATTTGCGCGATAAAGTTATTTAAAAATTCGTTTAAATTTTTGCTCAAATTTAGCGGCTTCATCTTGGGTAGCTTGCGCCTCGCCGTTTGTTTTGTTAAAATTTTGCTCGCCGGAAATTTTATCAGCGACCGCTCCGCCGATTTTTGTCTGCGATTTTGACGCCGGTAGATACACGGTCTCATCGGCGTCAAATTCCGGATTTGCGTTATATGTTATTATCGCCACCGGAATAGCTATAAAAATAGCGGGTGTAATCTGACGTGTATCCCAGTCTATGTGATATTTTATCTGTAAATAAAATCCGGCCAAAGCATAAAGGACGTAAAATATCGCAGCCACATGTATCCATATAAGCATAAAGGCCTTATCTGCATCGCTAAATAGAAGCAGGGCGTATTTTTTATACTTCAGCCTGTTTAGGCAGACCAGTATATTTATCGCAGATAGCGCGAGCATGCATAAAAACGACATTATGGGCACATTATGTACAAACGTAAGAAACACGATGATATAAATGAGAAAGGTCAAAAGCGTCCCGAAAAACAGATATCTACAAAAGCGAAATCTATCGTAGCTTTTTAAAATTTCTTGCGGAATTTGGCCGATGTCCGCGGGGGTTTTGTCTTTTTGCGTTTGCATTTTTACCGCCTTTCTCGGTTATTTTAGCTCAAATTTTGCTTTTTTACTCCGTAGCGTTTTAAATTTAATGAAGCGAGCTTTTTGGCTTGCTTCTTTTTTTGGCAGACAAGCAATCCCGATTTCTCATTAAATTTTAAAAGCGAATACTTACCAGCTCTCGCAATTTGATCGATAGAATTTTTTCAATCGGCTAAATTTACGCTTCATTTCTAGCTAAATTTAGCTTCAAAATTTATCCTGCTTCATTCATAAAATAAGGCAACCAAGCTAAGGCTCATCCGTTTTATCCACACGCACGAATGCCCAGTGCATAAAATCCCGCTTTGGCTCGTATTTGCCGCTGTTAA
>CAUONQ010000248.1:0-2753 GCA_963456995.1 uncultured Campylobacter sp.
CTCTCAAGACCGTACTGCATGATCGCTTCGTAAAATTTTTTAAGTGGATTAAAATAGGTGTTGATGCCGGTAAGGCCTGCATTTCGCGCATCTTTTGCGAGCCGCTCGAGTTCATTGATATTCGCGACCTCGTGATTTAGCGCCAGGCTCGCGCGGCGAAACAGCGCGTCGTTTTTCAGCTCCTTATTCGATAGCGCACTTAGCTTGTAGCGCACGAATTTTACGAGCCAAAACAGCAGCGATTTTTCAAAGCTATCCTTGTAATCGAGCGGGAATTTCATTTGCTCTCCTCGCTGTCGCCGAAGATTACAAAAGGCAGCATCAGCGTGTTTTTGATGAGATTATAAGGCGTTTTTAGCACGTCGGTCGCAACGCCGGTCGAGTAGGTAGGCTTTTTCATCGTGCCGCGGATCTCGATGATCGTGGAGATCGTATTGTTTTCGCCCAAGATGATATGATTTAGCAGCGGGATTTTTGAGATTATCGAGCTTGCGTCTTTGAGGTATTTAAGCTCCAGATCGATATTCAGCGCGCCGCTTTTCATATCCACTTCGCCGTTGCCCGCGATGTCTGCGCTACTGCCGGTAAAGTTCATCGCGTTTATGTAAATTTTATCGCCATTGCGGCGGAAGTAAATTTTACCCTTCTGCACGCTAAAGCCGCGATCGTTGAAATCGGGCGTCTTAAACGTAAGCAGCGACGGCACGGAGTTTATAAAGCTAAGTAGCCTTTGATAGATGATGTAGTCCTTCAGATAGGTGTTTTGCACGTTGATCTCGCCGCGGTAGTTACGCGGATCGATACCGCTTGCTTTTAGCGTAAATACCCCTCCGTCGAAGCTCTGCGAGCCTAGGAATTGATTGAGCGCCTCACCGCTGATGTTTTGCGCAAAAATTTGAAGCAAGCTCTTTTTAAAGATCAGCTTCACGTCGCCGCGTTTGAAATTTGCGTTCAGGTTCATATTTTTGCCGTCCAGCACGCCGTTAAAGTGCGTAAATTTAAGCGTCTTATTTAGATCGGATAGCACGATCGCAGAATTCTCTCCGCTGAAATTTATCGGCGAGCGCTCCTTCGTACCGCTATTAAACTCGCTGGTTTGCACGCTCGTATTGATCGCGACGTCCACGTCTTTTAGAACGACGAAGTTGCCGCCTTTGTTTATTTTAAGAGAAATTTTACCGCTTCCGCTAGAGCCGTCCAGATCGCCCCCGCGCACCCGAAGCGCGAAAGAATCGTTTTTGTAGGCTCTGCCGTCTTTGTTTAGTAGACCGAAATCAAAGATAAGATTGTTGCTGCTGATATCCAAATTTGTAAAATCGCTGGTTAAAATTTTAAGATCTCCGCCGCTAATGCCCGCGTTTTTAAGCGTCTTAGAAAAGGGCAAAATTCCGCTAATATCGGGCGAGCTAATCTCTATCTTATCACCGAAACTCATCTTTGCGCCTAAAAATTGCGAGCTTAGCACCGGTGCCTTGCCGCTAAAATCAAGGCTCATATTATCTCGCGCGTCGCCAAATTTTAAAATTTCTTTGCCGTTCGGGGAGAGATTAAAGCTATGGATTATGCCGTTAAATTTGGCCTTGCGCGTGGCGATGTCGATACTGCCGCTTGCCGTGGCGTTAAAAATTTCATTTTGTAGATTCGCATCTTTGATGTCGATCTTTTTTTCTGTGATATGCACCCGCGCGGCTTTGGAGTGAAATTTCGCTTTAGAGATCATCAGATCGGCGTCTTTTAGCGTCACGTTCGCATCCACCTTGGCGCTTTCCTTTTCGACGTCCACGTCTATCAGCACGCGCGCATCGATCCCGCCGCCTAGCGGATATACGGGCTCGTTTATGCCGTAGCTTTGCAAAATATCTACAAGGTCTTTACCCAAGCTCTCTTTAGTCCGCAGATCCAGATATACGATCGGCTTCTCTTCAAAAAGCCCGCCGATACGTACGCCGCTTCCCTCCAGGCTTTTGCCTTTAAATTTAGGCTCGTTCAGCGTGAAATTTAGAAAATCGTTTTTAAGCGTGATGTTTGCGTCTTTTACTGTTACGGCTTCGATTTGCGGCTGAAATTTTATCGTAAGATCCTGTGCATAGGCCGTAGCGCTAACGTTTTCGGCGATCGGGCGCGGATCTTTTAGATCAATTTTGGCGTGGAGATTCTCGATGTAGTAGTTTTGCGCGACCGCCTTGCCGTAGATCCACTCGTTCGCAAGAGGATTTAGCCCCGTAAGTGCGCCCAGTTCATTCATAAAATTTTTCAGACTCAAGGCTGAGGCGCGGTTTATCTCGATATTTAGCTCTGAGCCGATATTGTGCACGTCAAGCTCGCCCGCGATCTCGTGCGAAGCGAAGGTGCCGTTAAAATCATACGTATCGGCTTTGAAATTTGCTCGTGCCGTGCCGTGCAGAGTAAGATTAAAATCATTTAGCTCAAGCTCGATCGGATCAAAGCTAAGTCCGTTTCCGCCCGGTGTGATCTTTGAGCTTAGCCTAAAAAACCGCGTGTCGGCGTAAAAAACGTCGCTTTTGTATTTTAGTTTTAGACTTTCGCCCTTGATCTTCAAATTTTGCACGTCGATCTCTTCAAAAAATGAGTTGATAAGCGAGATTTTTTTGCTAAATTCCAAAATTTTCTCGCTTTGCGTACGCAGATCGGTGGAATTTTGTTCTAAATTTTGTGTATTATTTTGCGTAATTTCAAGATTTTTGATTCGCAGCACGAGACTTTTATTTAGCTTGAGATAAAAACCCTCAAGC
>CAUONQ010000249.1:0-2750 GCA_963456995.1 uncultured Campylobacter sp.
AAAAAATACCGCGTAATTCTATAATATTTAACCTTAAATTCCGCTATTTAACGCTACATATAGAGCCCGCCGTTGATTTTAAGCGTCTCTCCGGTAATGTAGCCCGCACCGTCGCTGAGTAAAAACGCGACTCCTTCGGCGACGTCGCTCGTGCTTCCCATGCGCTTAAGCGGGATGCTCGCTTCGTAGCTTGCTTTTACGTCGTCGCTTAGCGCGTCCGTCATATCCGTAGCGATGAAGCCCGGAGTTATGCAGTTGAAGCGAATTCCGCGCGCGGCGCCCTCTTTTGCAAAGCTCTTACTCATCGCGATCATTCCGCCTTTGCTCGCGCTGTAATTGACCTGCCCGGCGTTTCCCATTTCGCCGACGATCGAGGCGATGTTTACGACCGCACCGAAGCGCTTTTTGCTCATTAGCTTTAAAGCTTCGCGGCAGCCGATAAAGGCGCTGCTTAAATTTGCTTCGATCACGCCCATGAAGTCTTCCAGCTTCATTCTAAGCGCGAGTTTGTCGTTCGTAACGCCCGCATTATTTACGAGATAGCTTAGCTCGCCGTCGCTTTGCGCGATCAAGGCAATCGCCTCGCTAAATTCCGCCTCGTTCGTCGCGTCAAATTTTATCACGGCGCCCTCTCCGCCGTTTGCGCGGATCTCCTCTAGCAGCGCGTCGGCTATCTCGGGCTTTGAGCGATAATTAATCCACACCTTAAGCCCATAGCCCGCTAAAGTCCTTGCGATCTGTGCGCCGATACCGCGGCTCGCGCCCGTGATTAAAACGTTTTTCCCGCTAAATTTCATACTTGTCCTTTTGTTAAAATTTTAATCTCTAGCGTAAATTTTTCCAAATTTACCTAAATTTTAGCAGTTTAAATCTACTCGCGAGCCGCGCCGTTGAAATTTTAAAATAGCGCCTCGTCCATCTCCGCGGACTTTGGCAGCCCCATTAGCTTTAGCACGGTCGCTGCGACGTTGCTAAGCCCAAGTCCGCTTTTTAGTTCACGCACGCCGCGCCCCAGCACGAAACAAAATACATCAAAGGTCGTGTGGTTGGTTAAAATTTCGCCGTCGTCGCCCCGCATCGCCTCGCAGTTGCCGTGGTCGCTAATCTGCACGTAGGCGTAATCGTGCGCCTGCGCCGCGCTTAAAATTTTACCGATGCACTCATCCACCGCCTCGACCGCCTTTACTGCGGCATCGTAATTGCCCGTGTGGCCGACCATATCGCCGTTTGCGAAATTTACGACGATGAAATCGATCCCCGCTTCGATGCCGCGGATTACCGCATCGCGCACCGCAGGCCCACTCATCTCCGGCTGCTCGTCGTAGGTTTTTACTTTCGGGCTTGGGATCAACACGCGAGTTTCGTTCGGCAGCGGCTCCTCGACGCCGCCGTTAAAGAAAAACGTCACGTGTGCATATTTTTCGGTCTCGGCGGTGTGAAGCTGCGTAAGACCGGCGTCTGCGATCACTTCGCAAAGCGTATTTTTAAGCACAGGCTTCTCAAATAGCAGTGGAAATTTAAAGCTCGCGTCGTATTCGCTCATCGTGATTAAATTTTGCACGACGAATTTTCGCTCAAATTCGCTGAAATTCTCATCGCCCAAAGCCGCGCAAAGCTCCCTAGCGCGATCGTTTCTAAAATTTATAAAAATCACTCCGTCATCCGCGCCGATACCGTCAAAGCCGTTAAAGCTCGCAGGCTCGATAAACTCATCGCTCACGCCGCGTTCGTAGCTTTGCAGTATGTATTCGCTAGGCGAAATTTCAAGCGGCGCCGCTTCACCCATAAGCACGTCGTAAGCGCGCTTTACGCGATCAAAGCGCTTGTCGCGATCCATCGCGTAAAAGCGCCCGCACACGCTAGCGACTTTAAATTTAGCCTGTAGATGCTTTAAAAATTCCGCTCCGCTGCTCGGCGAAACGTCGCGCCCATCGGTGATAGCGTGCGCCCATGTCTCGCAACCCGCATTCTGCGCTATCTCGCAGATCGCGTCGAAATGGCGCAGATGCGAATGCACGCCGCCGTCGCTGTAAAGCCCTATGACGTGCAGCCTGCGGCACTTTGAAAGCAGGCTCTGCAGCGCTTCGTTTTTCTCAAGCGAACCCTCATCGATCGCGCGATCGATTTTAACTAGGTTTTGATACAGAATTCTACCGCTTCCGATCGTCATATGCCCTACTTCGCTGTTTCCCATCTGTCCTTGCGGCAAGCCCACGGCAAGCCCAGAGGTGCGCAGCAGCGTATTGGGCACGTTTTTAAAAAGATAATCATAGGCGGGCTTTTTCGCGTTTGCAAACGCGTTAAATTTATCGCTCGCGTTAAAGCCGATGCCGTCGGTGATAAGTAAAATCGTTTTTTGCCCCATTTTGGCTCCTAAATTTCGTCTAAATTTCGCCACACAGGCCTTTTGAAGCAGGTCTGCGGCGCTGTTTTTACGAGCGGCATTATACTTTTTTTTGGCAAATGCGGCAAAATTTCATCCGCCCTAAAAGCTAAATTTTACCTCCTGTCTCTTATACACAATCTGACGCTGCCGACGATAAGGCCCGTGTAGATCTCGGTGGTCGCCGTATCATTAAAAAAAAAAAAAAAAAAAACAAAACAAAACAACAAACCACAACAAAAACAGGCACAACAACGAACAACAATACAACCAGACAGTGTAATCTCAATAGAACAAGGTATCAACAGTCATCGATTCATATTACAGCAGTCTCAATAGCATACATAGTACAATCCTCTTCACTGGA
>CAUONQ010000250.1:0-2701 GCA_963456995.1 uncultured Campylobacter sp.
AAAATTTCGCCCAAATTTGCCGCTTTAAAATATATAAACTATATTTTGTTATAATCCGCGCAAAATTTCAAAGGCTTTTTTATGACTAAAATTTTAATGATAGAGGACGATTTAGAACTCGCCGAAATTTTAAGCGAATATCTGCAACAATACGATATCGATATCACCGTCGCGGACGATCCGTTTTTGGGGCTTTCCAAGCTAAATTTAGAAAATTTCAACCTCGTGATTTTAGATCTCACACTTCCTGGGATGGACGGGCTTGAGGTCTGCAAAGAGATCCGCAAAAACACCGATATACCGATCATAATATCAAGCGCCCGCCACGATCTGACCGATAAGATCAACGCCTTCGACTTCGGCGCGGACGACTATCTGCCAAAGCCCTATAATCCGCAAGAGCTTTTAGCGCGCATCAAACGCCACATCGAGCGTTACGACATAAGCTCCGTTCAGCGCGCCGCAAAGCCGAAAAAAGACCTCGAAGTGGACGATTTCCGCCACGTCATCAGCTTCAAAGGACAGCCCCTGTCGCTCACCATCGCCGAATACGATGTGCTTTCGTATCTCATCAAAAAGGAAGGCGGCGCGATAACCCGCGAGGAGCTCATTTACAACTGTAGCTCCATAAGCGAGGAGTCCTCGAGCAAAAGTATCGACGTCATCATCGGTCGCATCCGCTTAAAGCTCGGCGAAACGTCCAAAGCGCCCAGCTACATCCATGCTATCCGCGGCGTAGGATACAAGCTGATACAATGAGCGAGCTTACGCCGTCGATTTTAAAATTTAAAATGGTGAAAAGCCCAATATAGCGCAAGCAAGCACAAAATGAAAGGACATAAATGATAGAGTGGATACAAAATTTTTTTAGCGGAGTGATTCCGAAGCTGCTGCTAAACGCGACGCTGGAGACGCTGTATATGACCTTCGTAAGCACGGCTTTGGCGTTTATTTTGGGGCTCGTGCTTGCGATCGTGCTTATCCTTACGCGTCGTGGCGGGCTTTGCGAAAACCGCATCGTTTATGCCGTGCTGGACGTCGCGATAAACACGCTGCGAAGCTTCCCGTTTATAATTTTGCTGATCGTGCTCTTTCCGCTTACAAAGCTTCTTATCGGCACTAGCATCGGCACCACCGCGGCGATCGTGCCGCTTACTATCGGCTCGGCCCCCTTTATCGCTCGCCTCATCGAAAGCGCTCTGCTTGAAGTGGATAGCGGCGTGATCGAGGCGGCGAAGAGCTTTGGCGCGAGCAAGACGCAGATAATTTTTCGCGTAATGTTCGTCGAGGCGCTACCTAGTATCATCGGCGCGATTACTCTGACGCTCATCGTCATCATCGGGTTTACGGCGATGGCGGGCACAGTCGGCGGCGGCGGGCTCGGCGACGTGGCGATCCGCTATGGCTTTCAGCGCTTTCGCCCTGATATAATGGCATACACCGTCGTGATCCTGATCGTGCTTGTGCAGATCATACAAAGCATAGGAAATTTACTCTATAAAATTACGAAAGAGTAGGGGCTAGACGGTGCTTCTTGCTATCGTGAAAAGTAAATGCGCGAGCGATGGCGCATACTGCAAGCGGTATTTGACTGCGCTTGCTCTTTGTCTATTTTTTGCACTCATGTCCGGCTATTCGTACTCTTGCTTGCATTAAATTCTACGCTTAGCTTCGGCATCCATTCTCCGTGTTCGTAGCGGCAGACTAAAAATTTTGATTTAAAATTTAACTGCGATCGTTCGATAAAAATTTAAAGAATTTCTAGCGGATAAAATATGCAAAGGTTGGCTCGCCTTAGCACTTTTCGCCGAGTAGTTTGAAATTTTAGGCGGGTTTGGGCGTGGCGTATAAATTTGCGCTAAAATTTAACGAAAAAATCGGTGCGATCTGCCCGCAGAATTTTAGAAAGGATAATTATGATTTTAGCTTCAAACTACGATGAGATCGACTTTGACGCGCTTTATAAGGCACAAAAGGCAAAAAGCTCATTCGGCAAAAAACTAGCCGAGCATTGGGACAAAAAGGCGCCCAGCTTCAACGAGGGCGTGATGAAAAGTGTCTACGCGCAAGAATTTATAGATAAGGTCGATTTTACAGGCGTTTCTACGCTGCTTGATTTTGCATGCGGAGCGGGAGCGCTAAGCGTGCTGGCAGCGGAAAAGGTGGATCAAATTTACGGCTATGACTTTTCGCCCAAAATGCTGGAATTTGCCCGCGAAAACGCTCAAATTTACGGCGCGAAAAACGCAAAATTTGCGCAAAAAGCCTTTGAGGATGACTGGTCGGACGTGCCCGCGTGCGACGTCGTTTTCGCCTCGCGCTGCCTTGAGGTGGATGATCTAAAGGCTGCGCTTAACAAGCTTCTTTCAAAGACTAAAAAATCGCTTTACATCACATTTAAAGTGGGCGGCAGCTTTGTGGACAGGGATATTTTGGACGCGATAGGGCGCGAAGTGGAGCAAAAGCCCGACTTCGTCTATCTTTTAAACATCCTGTTTCAAATGGGCTATCTGCCGAGCCTCAGCTATATCAAAGCCTGGTGCCACGGCGGTGCGGCGAGCAGTGCGGAGGAGTTTGTGCAAAAGACGCGCTGGATGCTAGGCGGCGAGCTAAGCGGCACGGAGGAAGCACGGCTGACGGAGTATTTTAACAGCGGCAAATACGAGCCAAAGCGGGATTTTATGCACTGGGCATTCGTGCG
>CAUONQ010000251.1:0-2687 GCA_963456995.1 uncultured Campylobacter sp.
ACACAAAAGCGCACTCGGCGCGAAAATCGCAATAAATGCAAAATCCGCGCCGAGTTTTAAAATCGCTACACCTTAGCGAGCGACCTTAAATTTAAGCGTTTGCAGATCGTAGTTATTTACCTGCTCGTATTGCATATCCTCGATAGAGATCGCAGGAAGCGCGCACGAACCCGCCATAATCACGTTTATCGGAGTATAGATGACGCCGCTGCTATTCTCTCCGTCTCGCGGATCGTAGTAAAAATAGCCGCTTTTTGGGAAGCGAAGCACTCGGTCATACAGATACTCCGTGTGTTCTAGTGCCACGCTATCTTGCATGCCCTCGACTCTAGCCTGCGCAGCCGAGCCCAGGCGCTCATTGACTGCTTCAAAGCAGCTAGGCATCGCCTCATCGATTACGAAATTATAAAGATAATAATTCGCTCGCCAGCTGATCTTAGAGTAAATTTTCTGTCCTACTTTAAGCCTATTTAGATCGACTATGTTACCGCGAGCATCTATGAATTCTCGGTAAATTTCAATCCTTTTGCTATCTATAGAATGGGCGTTTAGGCTCTGTATGCTCAAAGCCTCATGCTTTAAAGGCGCGCTTTCATATCCAAAGCCAAGAGCGGTAAAAAATAGCTCGCCATTGCCGCTCATCGGCGTAAATTCTATCGCGCCGTCTTTAACCGCCAGTTTGGTATCTAACGGCGAATTGAAATTTTTCGTCTCGCCGTCGTATTTTAAAGCAAAATGGGCTTCTTTTTTCGAGTCCTTAAAATACGCATCAAATCCGCGTATTACGCTTGCTCGCTCCTGCGTGTTGTTTATATTTTTTAGATTGCGAATGATCGCATCGACCGTGCGAGCCGTGCTATCATCTTTGATGCCAGCCTTGCCGAATGCATAGAGCTTAAAGGCAGCATCTCTTACATCGCTAGCAAATGTCAAACCCGCTCCGTTATCAGCGTAATCGTAATCCGACTCATCTATTTTTTCTAGCATAAATTCAAACTCAGTCGTCATATTATGCTTCTTAAGTATCGCAGCCAAGGCGATGCTAGCCATAGGCGAGTCTTTATAAAGATCGTTGTCGTAAACGAAATTTATCTCATCATCATCGAGTTTGCCGTATTGATCCAGCACGAAATCCGCGTATATGCGGAGCGTATCCTGATCTTTGTAGCTTGATTTTAGCGCACTAAAAATTAGCGATCTTTGCTTATTGCTAAGGAATTTATAGCGCGCGTCAAGCTCTAGCAAAACGTCGCTTGCGTAAATTGAAGCGTAGTAGTTAGTAACGCCGTGAGCGCTCCAGTATCCAAAATCGCCGTTAGGTTTGAGGCGAGATAGAATTCTACTTGCATACTCGTTTACGCGGTTGGTTAAGGTTTTATTGGAGTCTTTGCGTGCGACATAATCAACCGCTATCATTCTTGAAGCAAGCTGTTCGGTGCAGCCGTAAGGATAGAGATATAGCTCGTCCGCTAGGCTAAAAGCATTAGGCGTAGCGCTGATGTGAGTATAAATTTCTTTATAGCTCGGATCGATTTTGAGCGTTACCGGCTTATCGCCGTAACTTACGTGAAATAGCTTCGAGCGCGGAAACTGGCTGATTATGTCAAATTCCACATCGTTGCTAAATTTTTGCCCATTTGCGTCAAGATCAAATTTAATATTTGCATCCGCGATATCAAGCGCGCTCGCGGTGAAGTTCGTGTGCTTGACCTCAAGCGGTTTGAGCGTGAAATTTGCCTCACCGCCGCTTATAGCGACCGAAGGAGACGAGCTGATTTTTAAGACCGCCTTTTGCTCTTTATCAGTCGTATTGATGAGCGTAAGCGGCACGGAAATTTCATCGCCGCGCACCATGTAGGTTAGATCAGCGGGCTTTATGATCACGTCGTCTCGGACCTTGACTTCGACGTTTGCCGAGCCGATCGTAGCCGCCTCTCCGATAGCCATGGCGCTTAGTCGGATCGTGGAGTTAAAATTTTTCGGCATCGCAAGCTCAAATTTCGCCTCGCCGTTCGCGTCTGCTTTTGCAATCAGCATTTTGATAAATTTTTTCTGCTTTTTGTTTTCGACCGGGCTTAAATTTCGTTTAGCTTTCGCCATTACGCCATCTCCACCGAAGCTTAGCTCTTTAGCAGTAGTTTGATACACGCTAAGATCGTCGTAAATGTCGAAGTATCGCAGCGCAAAATACGCGCTAACGTCAAACGCCTTAAACGCATCAAGCTCCTCTTGTGAGACGATATCTAAAATTCCAAGATCGACTGCGTAGAGCACCACTTTGGAATTCGGCTCGCTTTTTACGCTGATCTGCGCGTTTTGCCCGTTTTTGTAGCTTTTCTCGGCTAAAATTTGTACGCCAGCCTTGTGCGAGCTCGCATCTAGCGCCACCGGCACGTTTGCATAGGCTCTAAGCGGCATCGCAGCGGGTGTCGCAGCGCGCGCGATTACAGCGTTGATATGTCCGCCGACGAAATTATCCGGCACGCTGAGCTCAAATTCCGCGCTGCCGCCTTTGACGGATAGAATTTTATAGTCGTAAACCTGCTCGCCTACGAGCGAGATATTTAGCACGCCGCTTTCTACCGGCGAATTGATGACGCCTTTAATTTTATCTCCGGCTTTAACCTTGTCGCTTGCGAGTTTGATTTTAGCGCTTTGCACGTCTTTAGCGTTTACCCGTCCATAAT
>CAUONQ010000252.1:0-2686 GCA_963456995.1 uncultured Campylobacter sp.
ATCCTTAAATTTTAATCTCTGCGTTTGCAAACAGATCCGAAATTTTATTAAATTTAAATCCGCTTGCATTTGACGATCGCATTTAAATTTACACAGCGAGCTGCTTAAATTTACGCTTGAAATTTGGCTATCTCGCGCAACGGCAAGCTATAAATTTAAAAGCGCGCTCGCTTCGGAGGCGCATTAAATTTAAGCGCGATCTGTGCCGCTTGCGATGCAAAAAAGGAGCCGGAGGCGCTTAAAATTTAAGCCGCCATCCAAGCGCGCTAGCCTAATTTTTCGATCTGCGCGGCGATTATAGCGTTTATGTCCGCTACGATCTCCTCGACCGTGCGCTCGCCGTTTACGCTGTAAAATACGCCCGCGTCGCCGTAAAATTTACGGATATCCTCGATCGGCTCTGAAAATACCGCCATGCGGTTTTTAAAGACTTCCTCGTTATCGTCCGCTCCGCGAGCGCGTCCTAAAACGCGCTCCTTGGCGACCTCCTCGCTAACGCATACCTCGATTACCGCGCTAAGAGTTACATCATCGTCGCCTCGCAGCACCTCGTCTAGTTTATTCATCTGCTCGATGCTTCTTGGATAACCATCGATGATGATGAAGTCTTTAGGTGAGCTTTTAATCGCGCTAACGATAGCATTTACGACGATATCAAGCGGCACGAGATTGCCTTTAGAAATGAAGCCATCTATCTGCCTGCCTAGAGCGCTGCCGCTTGCTACCTCGGCACGCAGCAGATCGCCTGTGGAGTAGTGCTCGATGCTTTGATTCATCTGAGCGATCATACTCGCATCGGTCGTTTTGCCGCTACCCGGAGCGCCGATGATTAGAAAAAGGCTTTTCATTTTTGCTCCTTCTTATGAAGCCTAAGACCTAGCTCGCGAAGCTGCTCGTCTGTAACGACGCTAGGGGCTTTGGTAAGCGGACACTGCGCGCGCTGCGTTTTAGGAAACGCGATAACCTCGCGAATACTGCTTGAGCCGGTAACCAGCATCATCAGCCTATCAAAGCCGATCGCGATACCTCCGTGCGGAGGCGCGCCGAAGCTTAGCGCATCGAGCAGGAAGCCGAATTTCTCCCTCTGCTCCGCAGGCTCAATTTTAAGCAGCCTAAAGACCTTTTCTTGAATGTCCGCTTTGTGAATCCTGATGCTGCCGCCGCCAAGCTCGATGCCGTTTAGCACGACGTCGTAGGCAATTGAGGTAATATCCTCCAAATCTGGCTCGTCGGGATTGTTCGGCATCGTAAAAGGATGGTGCATCGCGGAGTAGCTGCCGTCGTCGTTTTGCTCAAACATAGGGAAATTTACGACCCACAAAAACTCAAGCCTGTTCGGATCGATCAAACTGAGCTCGTTTGCGAGGAAAATTCTAAATCTGCCCATATAATCAAGCACGATTTTCTTTTTGCCCGCGCCGAAAAATACGACGTCGCCGACCTTTAGCTCGCAGCGTTTGATGAGCTCGTCCAGCTCGCTTTTTTCAAAGAATTTTACTAGCGGCCCTTTTAGACCATCCTCTTTTACTTGGATAAACGCAAGCCCCTGCGCGCCGAATTTTTTCACGTATTCCTCAAAGCCTTGCATCTGGCGTTTGCTAAATTTCAGATCGCCGCCCTCGACTTTGAGCGCTTTTACGCGGTTAGCTTTGCGGTCTTTGGCTAAATTTGAAAAAATTTCGTTGCTCGATTTTTCAAAAATATCGGCTACGTCGATGAAAGGCATATCGTAGCGCAGATCGGGTTTATCGCTGCCGTAAAGCTCCATCGCGTCCTTATACTCCATATGTCTAAAAGGGGTGACGATCTCGCGACCGCAGGATTTGAAAATATCCTTTAAAACCTCCTCGGCTACACGCATTACGTCGTATTGGGTATTGAAGCTCATCTCGATATCGATCTGCGTAAATTCCGGCTGGCGGTCGGCGCGCAGGTCCTCGTCGCGAAAGCAGCGCGCGATCTGGAAGTATTTATCAAAGCCTGAGCACATCAAAAGCTGCTTGAAAAGCTGCGGGCTTTGCGGAAGCGCATAGAAGCTGCCCGGATATACGCGGCTAGGCACTAGATAATCCCTAGCGCCCTCGGGCGTCGCGCGCGTTAAGATCGGCGTTTCGACCTCCACAAAGCCTAGCCTATCAAGAGCATTTCGCGCGGCGATCGCAGCCTTGGAGCGCATCTTAAATTTATCGAAGCTGCCCTCTGCGCGCAGATCCAAAAAGCGGTATTTTAGCTTCGTTTCTTCGTTGACGCTTTTATCACCGATTACGAAAGGAAGCGGTTTGCTCGGATTTTCGATCTCTAAGCTTTCTACTACGACTTCGATGTCGCCGGTTTTTAAATTTGGATTTTCCAGCCCTTCGCCGCGAGCGCGGATCTTGCCGACGGCTTTTAGGACGAATTCGTTTCGCACGGTATTTGCTACCTCGTATGCCGAGTGGCTATCTTTGGGATCACAGACTAGCTGTAAAAGCCCGCTTCGGTCGCGCAAATCTATAAAAATCACGCCGCCGTGATCGCGGTAAGAATTTACCCAGCCGCACACGGTTACACTTTTGCCGATATCGTTTTTACTCAAATCGGCGCAATAATGACTTCGCAAATTTACTCCTTTAAAATTATTTGTAAAACGCAAGTATAGTTAAATTTTGCTTTTACAAAGCTAATTTTTTATAAAATAAAACTATGG
>CAUONQ010000253.1:0-2683 GCA_963456995.1 uncultured Campylobacter sp.
TGTTTGACCGGTTTGGCCTTACTAGCTAGCGTTTAAGGCGTTAAGGAGTTCATCAATATCGGCACCGGAGTTTTGACCGGCACCTATTATCCGGTAGGCGGCGCGATTTGCCGCTTGGTAAATATGGATAAAAATATGAAATGCTCCGTGCAATCGACGGGCGGCTCGACGTATAACGTCAATAATGTGCTTAAAAAAGAGCTAAATTTCGGCTTCGTTCAAAGCGACGTCGTCTATGATAAATACAACGGTACGGGCAAATTCCAAGGCGCGGCGGATAAGAATTTACGCTCCGTAATTTCGATCTATCCGGAGCTTTTGGCTTTCGTCGTCTCTAAAGAAAGCGACATCAAAGCCTACGGCGACGCTGCGGGCAAAAAGATCAATATCGGAAACCCGGGCAGCGGCAACGAGCTAACCAGCACGATAGTTTTTGAAAACTACGACTTTGATCTTAAAAAGCTCGCCCAACACGGCGTCTTAACCGCGCAAGAATGCCCTATGGCGCTAAAAGATAAGAAAATCGACGGATACTTCTACGTCGTAGGACATCCGACCGCAAATATCACCGATGCGGCGACTTCGCTTCCTATCGACTTAGTCGGCATCGATGATGAGCATATCAAAAAAATTCTAGAAAAATATCCATATTTTGCCAAAGGCGTGATCCCTGCAAAAATGTATGACGGCGTAGATCACGATACGCAGACTATCGGCGTAAAGGCCGTACTCGTAACCGACGCTAGCCAAAGCGACGAGGCGGTTAGAGCGGTAGTTAAGGCAATACTTGATAATTTCGACGAGTATAAAAAGCTACACCCTGCGCTAAATTTGGTAAGCAAAGAATCTCTTTTAGAGGGGCTTAGTGCGCCGCTTCATCCTGCGGCAGAGGCGGTGTATAAAGAAGCCGGGCTGCTGAAATAGGCTAGTTGATGGAGAAATCTACACAAAAAGATGAGCAGGTTTTAGAGGTAAAAAGTAGAGAATTTACCTCTAAAAAGCTCTTCTGGCTCGTGACGCTGGTCTGCTTCGCGTGGTCGGTCTTTCAGCTTTACATCGCATATTTTACGCTAAATACGAATATCGCGCGCTCAATCCACTTGGCATTCGCTGTTTTTATAATTTTTTCGCTTTTCCCGTTTCGTCCGCGCTCCAAGGCGCATTTTTATATCCCGTTTTACGATTATATTTTATTAATCGTCGGAGTCGCCGCTATCCTATATCCTGCGATAGAATTTGTGGAGTTATCGCAGCCGCAACGCCAGGGAGATTATCTAACCAGAGATATCGTAGCGGCCTTTATCGGAATTTTCATACTCTTTGAAGCAGGTCGTCGTATGATGGGGCCAGCGCTCGGTATCATCGCTTTTACCTTCCTTCTGTATTGCTACTTCGGCCCTTATATGCCCGATATCATCTCGCATCGCGGCGCAAGCTTTGAAAAGCTTGCAGGGCACATGTTTTTAACGACGGAGGGCGTATTCGGCGTGCCAATAGGGGTCAGCACCAGCTTCATCTATCTGTTTGTGCTATTCGGCGCGCTTTTGGAGCGAGCCGGAGCGGGGCAGTATTTTATAAACGTAGCGTTTGCGATTTTAGGTCGCTTCCGCGGAGGACCTGCCAAGGCTAGCGTAATCGCCAGCGGGCTAACCGGCATGGTAAGCGGCAGCTCGACCGCAAACGTCGTGACAGTGGGCACTTTTACGATCCCGCTAATGAAAAAAGCGGGGCTTACCGCCACTAAAGCGGGCGCTATCGAGGTCGCCGCAGGCGTAAACGGGCAGCTTATGCCGCCTATTATGGGCGCTGCGGCGTTTATCATCGCGGAATTTTTAGGCATGAGCTATACCAACGTAATGATCGCGGCGGTGATCCCCGCTTTCGTCTGCTACGCGGGGTTATTTTTCATCGTGCATCTGGAAAGCTGCAAGTTGGGGCTTCACGGCAGCCGCGATTACGCCAAGGTTTCAAAGCTAAAAATTATATTTAGCGGCATTCATTACATAATACCGATTTTGGTGCTTCTTTTTACTCTATTGATTCTAAAAGAAAGCGCGATCTCTGCGGCGTTTAACTCAATCTGCGTGCTATTTTTAATAATGATCGTACAAGAGCCCGCTAAAAAAACGATATTTAGTGAAAAGGTTGGCAAGTCCGATTTTATAGTCGGCTTTGTCGATATCTTTTGGGCTATGGTAGGTGCTGCCAAAAATATGGTCACGGTAGCCGTTGCTACCGCACTAGCGGGCATCATCATCGGCTCGATCTCGCTTACCGGGCTAGGACAGGTTCTTTCAGAGCTCGTAGAAGCAGTCGCAGGAAACAGCATAGTACTAATACTTCTGATGACTGCGATAATGAGCCTTATTTTGGGCATGGGACTTCCTACGACGGCGAATTATATCGTCGTTTCGAGCCTGATTGCACCGGTGATTTTGATACTAGCGGGCAAAAACGGCTTTTTAATCCCTGCGATCGCAGTGCATCTTTTCGTATTTTATTTCGGAATTTTAGCCGATGATACCCCGCCTGTGGGTATTGCCGCATATGCTGCGGCGGGTATCTCAAAGGCAAATTCGGTCACCGCGGGACTTCAGGCCTTCGTCTATGATCTACGTACCTCGCTGCTTCCGTCTCTGTCTTTTTCCAACCTTAACCTTCTTTTGATCCCCATCCTTGGCTA
>CAUONQ010000254.1:0-2680 GCA_963456995.1 uncultured Campylobacter sp.
AACGCCTGGATGCGCGAGCTGAAGGACTGGTGCATCAGCCGCCAGCTGTGGTGGGGACATAGAATTCCCGTGTTTTACTGCGACTGCGGCCATCAGTGGGCAGATGAGCGTGAGAGCCCCGATGCCTGCCCGAAATGCGGCGGTAAAAATTTTACTCAAGATCCCGACGTGCTCGATACATGGTTTTCAAGCGGTCTTTGGCCGATCAGCACGCTTGGCTGGGGCAACGGCGAGGCGCTGAAAAACGAGAAGTGGTTTGAAGAGGATTTGAGCGAATTTTATCCAAACACCATGCTAATTACAGGCTTTGACATCTTGTTTTTCTGGGTCGCGCGCATGATGTTTCAGTGCCAAAACGCCATGGGAGAGCTGCCGTTTCGCGACATCTATCTGCATGCTCTGGTTAAGGACAAAGACGGCAAAAAGATGAGCAAATCAAGCAAAAACGTAGTCGATCCGCTGCTAAAAATCGATGAATTTAGCGCCGATATTTTGCGCTTTACGCTTACGATTTTGTGCGTGCAGGGGCGCGATCTGCGCCTTAGCGACGATAAGCTTTTGATATATCGAAATTTTACGAATAAGCTCTATAACGCGAGCAAATTTTTACTTTTAAACGCTTCTAAATTCGGCGATTTAGACGCGGCGCAGATCAAAACGAGCCTCGGCAAATATATGCTTTCGCGCTTTAACTGCTGCGTGAGCGCGGTGCGGGAAAATTTAGACGAATACCGCTTCAACGACGCTGCAACCGAGCTTTATAAGTTTTTTTGGGACGAGTTTTGCGACTGGGGCATCGAGCTTAGCAAGGCGGACAAGGCCGCGATAGGCGAGTTAGGGATGATTTTTAAAGAGGCGATGAAGCTGCTAAGCCCGTTTATGCCGTTTCTAAGCGAGTATCTGTATCAGGAGCTAAGCGGCACGAAGCTGCAAGACGCGCGCTCCATCATGGTGATGCGATATCCGCAGCCAGGTGGGCGCGACGAGCGGATCGAGGAGCTGTTTTCGCTTCTTATCGAAGCGATCGTTAGCATTCGCCGCGCAAAGGCGACGATCGAGCTCGGCAATGCGCGCGTAGCAAAAGCCTACGTCAAATCCGCAGTCGATCTAAGCGCCGCTGCGGACTACATCAAAACGCTTGCCAAGGTAGATGAAGTGGAATTTACGCAGCAAAATATCGCAAATTCCGCGCGCGATGTGAGCGAGAGCCTAGAAACTTTCGTGCCGCTTGAGGGGGTCGATCTTAGCGGCGTGATTTCGCGCCTTAACGCGCAAAAAGCCAAGCTGCAAAAAGAGATCGAAAAGCTCTCAGGCATGCTAAATAACGAGAAATTCGTAGCCTCCGCCCCGCAAGCCGTGGTTGAAGCCAACCGCGAAGGGCTGCAAAGCGCGCAGGAGAAACTCGCCAAAGTATGCGACGAGCTAAAGGCGTTTGGCGAGTAGCCTGCTCGTTTGAGCTTAAATTCTAAATTAAGGAGAAAAATATGTCAAAGGGTAGTATCGGTGGATTTACTTTAGGCACGGTCATAGCCGTCGCACTATCATGGGGAGTCAATAAAAGCATAATGTGGGCGATAATCCACGGATTTTTAAGTTGGTTATACGTGATTTATTATTTCCTACTGAGGTAAAATTTCATCGGCAGCGCGCCGTTTTACGCGCTAAATTTTAAAATTTGAAGGATAAAAAATGAGCGAAAAAATAAAAATAGCGGTTTTGGGATATGGAAATTTAGGTCGCGGCGTGGAGCTTGCCGCGCGAAATAGCAAGGATTTGCAGCTTTCAGCCGTCTTTAGCCGCAGAAATCCAAGCGAGGTAAAAACATGCGGCGCTCCGGTGTTTAGCGCAGATGAAATTTTATCGCACAAGGGCAAATTTGACGTTTTGGTGCTTTGCGGCGGTAGCGCGACCGATCTGCCGACGCAGACGCCAGAGTTTGCGCAGAACTTTAACGTCGTCGATAGCTTCGATACGCACGCAAAAATCCCCGAGCACTTCGCTGCCGTGGACGCCGCCGCCAAAGCGGGCGGAAATGTAGGCATTATAGCAGTAGGCTGGGATCCGGGTCTGTTTTCGCTAAATAGACTATTTGGCGAGAGCGTGCTACAAAACGGCAGCAGCTATACATTTTGGGGCAAAGGCGTGAGCCAAGGCCACTCAGACGCCATCCGCAGGATCGAGGGCGTCGTAGATGCGCGCCAATACACCGTGCCGATAGAAAGCGCCTTAAAGCGAGTTCGCGCGGGCGAAAATCCGAGTCTTAGCACGCGCGAAAAACACCTGCGCGAGTGCTACGTCGTAGCCGAAGAGGGCGCCGATAAAGCGCGTATAGAAAAAGAGATAAAAACGATGCCCAATTACTTCGCCGACTACGACACTAGCGTGCATTTCATAGATCTTGCGACGCTTAAAAAGGAGCACGGCGGCATCCCCCACGGAGGATTTGTCTTGCGAAGCGGAGCGACGGGCGAGTACGGCGAAAACAAGCATCTGATCGAGTTTTCGCTAAAGCTTGATTCAAATCCCGAATTTACCGCAAGCGTGCTCGTAGCTTATGCCCGCGCGGCGTATCGTTTGGCGCAAAGGGGCGAGCGCGGCGCGTTTAGCGTGTTTGACATCGCTCCGGCGCTTCTTTCGCCAAAGAGCGCAGATGAGCTAAGGCGCGAAATTTTATAAATTT
>CAUONQ010000255.1:0-2673 GCA_963456995.1 uncultured Campylobacter sp.
TAGTAAATTTAATCCAGCTCGGCGCGGACGAAAAGATCATGGCGATCATCCCTACGACCGATTTTGATCCGAGCAAGTCGCTCGTATTTTTTACTCGCAACGGCATCGTAAAACGCACGAATTTAAGCGAGTTTAAAAATATCCGCTCACTCGGAATCCGCGCTATCAGCCTAGATGAGGACGACACTCTCGTAACTGCTCTCATCGCTCCAAACAGCGCCGAGGAGATGCAAAACTACAAAGGAGGCGCTCTAAGCGGCGACGATCTGGACGGCGGCGAGGCTGAGGAAATTCTAGAGCAGACCGAGCAGGATATTTTAGAGGGAAGCGAGGATGAAATTTTAGATGAAATTTCGCAAGACGAGGGCGCGCAAGATGGTGAGTCGCAAAGCGCTAACGAAAATATGCTCTTCATCGCTACGAAAAAGGGAATGTGTCTTAAATTTAATCTAAATAAAATTCGCCAGATGGGGCGCATTGCTCGCGGCGTAAAGGGTATTAAATTTAAAGAAAAAGGCGACGAGGTCATCGGTGCCGCGTTTATTTTAAGCGACATGCAAGAAATTTTAAGCGTAAGCCAAAAAGGTATCGGCAAGCGCACGACCGCGAGCGAGTATCGTCTCACAAACCGCGGCGGCAAGGGCGTCATCTGCATGAAACTCACCAACCGCACCGGCGAGCTCATCGGCGTCGTGATGGTCGATGAGGAGATGGATCTTATGGCGCTAACCACCAGCGGCAAGATGATCCGTGTGGATATGCAGTCTATACGCAAAGCGGGTCGCAACACCAGCGGCGTCATCGTCGTAAATGTCGAGGGCGACGACGTCGTGAGCATCGCGACCTGCCCGAAAGCCGAGGAGGGCGACGAGGGCGAAGCGGACGAGCTTGCGCAGGATGAAAATTTATTAAATTCAAATTTGGATAGTAAAGATTCGCAGAGCGACGGCCCTAGCGATGAAATTTTAAAAGGAGGAGAGGATGAGTAGTTATAATATCGCCATCGTAGGCGCTACCGGCGCCGTAGGCGAGGAGATTTTGCGCGTCTTAGACGAGATGAACTTCCCCGTAAAGGACATACTGCCGCTTGCAAGCGCAAAGAGCGCGGGTGAGAAGGTGGAATTCCGCGGTAAAGAATACGTCGTGAGGGAGCTTACCGACAGCACCTTTGACGAAAACGAGATCGACATAGCATTTTTTAGCGCGGGCGGCTCCATTTCGGCGCATTACGTGCCATTTGCTGCGGCAAGCGGCGCGGTGGTGATCGACAATACGAGCCACTTTCGCATGCAAGAAAACGTCCCACTCGTAGTGCCCGAATGCAACCCGCAGGATATAAAGCTATGGGAAGAGACAGGCATCATCGCTAATCCGAACTGCTCTACCATCCAGATGGTTCAAATTCTTAAGCCGCTTGATGACGCGTTTGATATCGAGCGCGTAGATGTAAGTACCTACCAGGCGACAAGCGGCGCAGGTAAAGAGGGTATGAGCGAGCTTGTAGAACAGCTGCAGCAGTTTTTCGCTTTTAAACTTGATGAGTGTGAGCCGAAGGTTTTCCCACATCAGATCGCGATGAATGTCATCCCGCACATCGACGTATTTTTGGACAACGACTACACCAAAGAGGAGATGAAGATGGTGAACGAAACGCAGAAAATTTTGCATAAAAACTTCGCCGTTTCGGCTACCTGCGTGCGCGTGCCGGTGCTTCGCAGCCATAGCGAGGCGATCACGATAAAATTTAAAAAGGATTTTGAGATTAGCCGTGTGCGCGAAATTTTAAAAAACGCGCCTAGCATCGTGCTTGCAGACGATCCGAGCAAAAACGAATACCCGATGCCGCTTCTTTCGAGCGATACGAACGAAACCTACGTCGGCAGGCTCCGCAGGGATAATTTCGACGATAAAATTCTGCATCTTTGGTGCAGCGCCGATCAGATCCGCGTCGGAGCGGCTACGAACGCCGTGCGCATCGCGCTTCGCTGGATCGATATGCAGCAAGATAAGTAGGATAATTTAGCAAGGCTGCCGAGTTTTTGCACGCAGATACAGTCGCGCGCGTGATTTCGGCGCCGAGGTCTGGCGAATAAAATTTGCAAATCAACTTAGTTAAAATTTAAGACCGCGAGCTGAAATTTTGCGCCCGATTAAAGGCGCAAAATTTAAATAGACTCAAATGGACGCGATCAAAAGAGATAAATTTATGTGGTTGTAAACGAGCGTAAATTTAAACGGACACTTCGGCATGGAGTGGTTTTTAAATTTATACGTTCGTTTGCGGAGCGGCTATCCGAATTAAAATTTAAGGAAAAAATGAAAGCTATATTTGAGAAATTTTTACTTTGCAGCAAATTTTTAACCCTCCTGCCAGTGCTTTTTTGCATCGCGGCAGGCGCGGCGATATTTGTGATGGCAAGCTACGAAATCTGCTCGGCGCTCTATAAAATCGTAGAATTTTTTCTAGCTCCGCAGAGCAAGGGAACGCTTTACGTCGATATTTTAAGCGAGATAATAACGGCGATCGATCTGTATCTGGTCGCTATCGTGCTGCTAATCTTCGTATTTGGAATTTATGAGCTGTTTATCGACGAGTTTGTGGATCTAAATTTACAAGTTTTAAAGATTGCCTCGCTAGATGAGCTGAAGCACAAACTCGGCAGCGTCATCATA
>CAUONQ010000256.1:0-2649 GCA_963456995.1 uncultured Campylobacter sp.
GTTTTTCAAAAATGCGCGCTATGCGCACCGCGATAGAGTTTGGAATTTTTTCTGAAATAAGATAAAATCAGCGCGAATTTTTTAAAATTTAAAGTTAGATTTTAATTAATTACTATATAATAAAAAATATAAACTAATAATTGCTAAAGGTTAAAATTCGATGTTTTTCGGCAAAATTTTAAAATTTTACGCGCAGGGATTTGCTTCGATGAAGCTTGGTAAAACGCTGTGGGCGGTGATTTTGATCAAGCTATTTATAATTTTTGTGCTACTGAAATTTTTCATTTTCGACGAAAACTTGGATTCTAAATTTAAAACCGATCAAGAAAAAATCGATTTCATCTATAAAAATTTGACTAAGGAGTAGGAATGCAAGAGCTCGCTAGCGTGGATTGGTCGAGGGCGCAGTTTGCGCTCACGGCGCTTTATCACTTTCTTTTCGTGCCCCTAACGCTGGGGCTTAGCTTTATCGTGGCGTTTATGGAGAGCCTATATGTCGCGACCGGTAAGCAGGAGTGGCTCAAGATCACTAAATTTTGGCTGCGCCTTTTCGGTATAAATTTCGCCATCGGCGTCGCGACCGGCATCATAATGGAGTTTGAGTTCGGCACCAACTGGGCGAATTACAGCTGGTTCGTGGGCGACATCTTCGGCGCGCCGCTTGCGATCGAGGGCTTACTCGCGTTTTTCTTAGAAGCTACCTTCTTTGCGGTAATGTTCTTCGGCTGGGATCGCGTAAGCAAGAAATTTCATCTTCTTTCAACCTGGCTCGTGGCGATCGGATCAAATTTAAGCGCGTATTGGATCCTGATCGCGAATGCTTGGATGCAAAACCCTGTTGGTACGAGCTTTAATCCAGATACGATGCGCAACGAGATGAGTAATTTTTTAGATATCGCGCTATCTCACTTCGGAGTGGCTAAATTTTTACATACCGTCGGCGGCGGCTACATTACCGCGGCGCTTTTCGTGCTTGGAATTTCGGCTTTTTATATGCTAAAAAACAAAGACTTCGCGCTTGCTAAAAAAAGCTTCATCGTGGCGGCAAGCTTCGGTATGCTAAGCTCGCTTTTCGTGCTATTTAGCGGCGACGAGAGCGCCTATCAGGTCGCGCAAAAGCAGCCGATGAAGCTTGCGGCGATGGAGGGTCTGTATAAAGGCGAAGTAAATGCAGGCATCGTCGCGGCGGGAGTTTTAAATCCGAGCAAACTTCCCGGAGACGATAAGGAGCCGTTTTTGTTTGAGATCAAGGCGCCTTACGCGCTGGGACTGATGGCTACGAGAGGGCTTGATAATTTCACGCCGGGCATCGATGATCTGGTATTCGGAAATGAAAAATTCGGTATCGAAGGCGCGGATAAAAAGATAGAAAAAGGCAAAATCGCCCTGCAAGCGCTAAAGGATTATAAGACCGCTAAAGACGCCAATGATACCGCAGCTATGCAGCAGGCGCGCGAAATTTTATTCGGTAACCAAAATATGCAAAATTTAGGCTACGGCTACCTTGACGATGCGAAGCAGATCGTCCCTCCGGTGGCGCTTACCTTTTATAGCTTCCACGTGATGGTGGCTTTGGGAAGTTATTTTATCTTGCTATTTTTTGTGACGCTATTTTTGGCGATGCGAAAGAACCTCGCCGAATACAAGAAAATTCTATGGCTTTGCGTATTTAGCATACCTCTGGGATACGTCGCGTGCGAGGCGGGCTGGATAGTAGCCGAAGTAGGGCGCCAGCCGTGGGCGATACAAGATCTCATGCCAGTGGGCGTCGCGGCTACGAGCCTAGCAGGGACGAACATAATGATCTCGTTTATGCTCTTTGCGGTTTTATTTACGGTTTTATTCATAGCCGAGATAAAGATCATGCTAAAACAGATAAAGATAGGATTTTAAGATGCACGAAATTTTTCAAATTTATTGGTGGTGCGTGGTTTCGCTTCTGGGCGGAATTTTGGTTTTTATGCTCTTCGTGCAGGGCGGTCAGACGCTGCTTTTTACGCTGGCGAAAAATGAGACCGAGAAGGATTTTATAATAAATTCCATTGGCAAGAAATGGGAGCTTACGTTTACTACGCTCGTGATGTTCGGCGGAGCGTGCTTTGCGGCGTTTCCTCTATTTTATGCGACCAGCTTCGGCGGGGCGTATTGGGCGTGGATGGCTCTGCTTTTTTGTTTCATAATCCAAGCCGTCGCCTACGAATACAGAAAAAAGCCCGATAATTTCTTGGGTGCTAAAACTTATGAAACCTTTCTTTTTATAAACGGCTCGCTGGGTACGATCCTGCTTGGTATCATCGTCTCGACGCTTTTTAGCGGCAGCGAGTTTGCGCTGGGCGAGAATAATTTCGTACAGTGGAAAAATCCCGCTCGCGGGCTTGAAGCGCTAGCAAATCCGTTTAACTATATCTTGGGGTTTGCGCTATTTTTCTGCGCTAGAACGGGAGCGAGCTTATATTTGATGAACAATATCGCCGAGCCTGAAATGATCGCCAAGCTCAAAGCCTCGCTTAAAATTAATGCTAGCGCGTTTTTGGTTTTTTTCATCGCGTTTTTAGCGTGGGTCTTGCTAAAGCAGGGCTACGCGATCGGCGCCGGCGGCGTAGTAGGCCTTGAGAGCTTTAAGTATCTGCATAACTACCTAAGCCTGCC
>CAUONQ010000257.1:0-2648 GCA_963456995.1 uncultured Campylobacter sp.
TGGAGGAACATTGCAAAAAGGGCGCAGATTGCCGACTTGGGAATAAGGAAGAGGCGGCAAAGCTCGGCAAAACGGTGATTTTAAATCGGGGGGGAAGAGGATTTGGCACTACCGTTTTCAAAGAATACCCTGCTATCGAAGCTAGAGGATTTTCAATGCTCGCTAAAGCGGGATTTTAGCGGATACGATGCGGCGGAAGAGGAAATTTGCGCGCTATTTGATGAGCTCAAGGCAAGAATCATCGAAATTTTAAGAAGGCAAAATGGCTAAATTTTCCAAACCTGACGGCGCGCTCTTTACACAAATTTCAAGCGGTATTTATAGGGGCAAAAAGCTCGCTCTGCCCGCGCTTTCGAGCACGCGCAGCACGAAAAGCATCGTAAAAGGCCCGTTTTTCGATACGTGGCGGGCGGAGTTGCGCTGCGCGGCGTTTATCGAGTGCTTCGGCGGCAGCGGCGCGATGGCGCTTGAAGCGCTAAGCAACGGCGCAAAAAATGTTTATGCGATCGAAAAGGACGTCGCCGCGCATAAGATAATGCGGAAAAATTTCGAGCTTTTTGGGCTCGGCGCAAATGCAATTTTGGGCGATTGCTTCGAGAAACTACCCGAAATTTTGCATGAGTTGCAAGCGAATATGGACGGACGCTCGGGCGTGAATTCGTTAAATTTAAGCGGCAAAAATTTCAAAAACCGCACTGCCGACGCCGCCTACTGCGAAAATTTAGATGGCGAAAAAGAGGGCTGTCGCAAAAGCTTTAGTAGCGTAGAGCAGGGCGAGGACGGATACCGCGCCGCGCAAAGCGGCGTGAAAGATTTGGCTAAATGCAGCACGCGAAGCAGTATGTCTGACAGGGCGCAAAATGGCGCGCAGAGTGGCGCAAATGGTGATTGCGCAGGCGTGGAGGGTTTTGGCGGTTGTGCCCAGATTGTCGATTACGCGGGTGCTACTAGCATAAAATACTTCGTGAATTCGCTAGCTACGGACGCCGCGAGCTTTAGTGAGAGGTTTGACGCGAGCTCCGCTTCGCAATACGATGCAAGCGGCACCGAGACCGCTAATCGTAGCGTAAATTTAAGCTCAAAATGCGGCGAAAGCTCTAATTTTGACGCAAATCGCGGTGCGGGCTTATACGTGAGCTGCGAAGAGAAAAAGAGCTTAAATTTAGGCGAAAATTTTGATTCTAGCTGCAGAAAAAGTTTACATTCAAGCGCAAATTTCGTCTATGATTCAAGAAAAAATTCCACTGCGAATTCTGACGGCAAATTTAGCGCTAGCTGCAAAGAAAATTCGCGTCCGAACGTAAATTTAACCCGCGGTTCAAGAAAAAATTTCGCCGCTAATTCCCGTGAAAATTTAGCCTGCGGTTTAGGCGAAAGCCTTGCTGCAAACGATTTAGGCAAATGTTCTGATGCAAATTCTAGCGAAAGCCATACCGCAAATTCTAGTGAAAATTCCATCTCCGATCCCGCGCGCAGAGTGTTTGTATATCTGGATCCGCCGTTTGCGATCAGGCAGGGTTTTGGGGAGATTTATGAGCGAGTGCTGGCGCTGATAGCGCGCCTGGGCTCCGTGCAGTGCGAGTTGCTAATCGCGATCGAGCATATGAGCGAGCTCGAGCTGCCGCCTAAAATCGCCGATTTCGCGCTGCTTAAATCGCGAAAATTCGGCGCTACGACGATGAGCTACTACGTAAAATGAAAAGCTTAAAGCAGATTTTAGATTATTACGCCGATTTGAAAAATTGCGACGCGGATCTTTTCGGCGCACCCGATCCGCTGCAGGTCGCAAAGGGACATCGAAACGACGTCGCGGCGCTTATCTGCGCGCTGTTTGCTTACGGGAGCGCGGCTCAAATTTTAAAATTCCTCCGCTCGCTTGATTTTTCGCTTTTGGACGCGAGCGATGAGCGCATTGGCGCGGAGCTTGCGGGCAAAAAGTATAGATTTCAAAGCTCGCGCGACGTCGCTGAAATTTTTATAACTTTAAAGCGGCTTAAAAACAGCCTCAGCATCGAAGAAAGCGTGCTTTGCGGTATGCAAAAAAGCGGACGGATCGAGGATGGGATAAATTTTTTAATCGGCGAGATTTACAGATTAAATCCCTACCGCAGCCCGGGATATGAGTTTTTTTTCGGGCGTGGCTTCTCGCAAAAGCCCACGTCGCCATATAAGCGCTACAATCTTTTCCTGCGCTGGGCGGTGCGCGACAGCGACATCGATCTGGGGTTGTATAGAAAGATCGAAAAATCGCGCCTCCTCATCCCGCTCGATACCCATACGCATAAAGTTTCGCTTAAGCTTGGGCTGATCGATCGCAAGAGTTACGATTTTGAGGCGGTTTTGCAGCTTACGCAAAGCTTAAGGCGCTTCGATCCGAGCGATCCCATCAAATACGACTTCGCGCTGTACCGCCTCGGACAGAGCGGCGAGATAGATAAAATTTTACCTTCACTGCTTGATTAATTCTAGCTTTAATTGCACATACCGAATGGACCAAAACACTCAGAGAATAATCTATTCTTTTGAATTATATTTTCTCCTGGATAGATAATAATTTCATGTCCTTGCTTTTGCCAGATTTGTCCATTTTTTGCGCTTATGGTAGATACATCTAAGTGAGCTGTTGAGCCATAGACTAAATATATTTT
>CAUONQ010000258.1:0-2647 GCA_963456995.1 uncultured Campylobacter sp.
CGTTTATGCGTTGAAATTTACCGGCATGCTGCGCGTCTTAGCGGGCGGCTTTGCGCGACTTGCACGGGGCGATAAACCGCAGACGCAGGGCTTTTATAAAAATTTTTTCGCAGGTGTGCTCGGTGCGTCGGCACTTCAGCTAAGCTCGTTTATAGAAACCTTCTTTGCGAGCTTCCTTGCTAGCGGCAGCATCAGCTATCTTTACTATGCCAACCGCATATTTCAGCTGCCGCTTGCGCTTTTTGCGATCGCGCTTAGCACGGCGATCTTTCCGCGCATGAGCAAATTCGTAAAAGCTCGCGACGACGCGCAGGCTCTGGCGCTTGTCGAGCGCGGATTTTACTTCCTTTTGACGCTACTCGGACTCTCTGCGATAGGCGGCGTGATGCTGCGAAACGAGATCACGCAGCTATTATTTGAGCGCGGAGAATTTACCCGTCAAAATTCTATCGAATGCGCCGCGGTTCTCGGCGCGTATATGGTGGGGCTCGTGCCGTTTGGGCTGTCTAGAATTTTTTCGCACTGGCTGTATGCGAATATGAAACAGAAGCTAAGCGCGAAAATTTCGATCTGGTGCGTCTTTATAAACGTCGCTTTGTGCGCGCTGTTTTTTAAACCCTTCGGAGCCGTGGGGCTTGCGTTTGCAAGTACGATAAGGGAGGCGTTTCTGTTCGGCTTTAACCTCTATATTTTTAGGTTTAATAACTTTTTAGCTATAATCCGCGCAAAAAAAATTATTGCGATCGCGGCGCTTTGTGCGGGCGAAGCGGCGATTTTATACATTTTAAAAGGCTTGTATTATGGTAATTTATGATAGTTTGAGCAAAAAAAAGCTCCCGTTTGAGCCCATTAGCGAGGGGCTGGCGCGCATTTACGCCTGCGGTCCGACCGTCTATGACGACGCGCATCTTGGGCACGCAAAAAGCGCCGTGAGCTTTGATCTGCTGCGCCGCGTGCTGCAAGCGGAGGGCTATGAGGTTAAATTTGCGCGAAATTTCACCGACATCGACGATAAAATTTTAAAAAAGATGGAGCAGAGCGGCAAAAGCCTGGAGGAGATCACGGAGCTTTATACCCGCAGATATTTGCAGGATATGAGCGCGCTAAACGTCGCGGACGCGAGCATTTCGCCCAAGGCGACCGAAAATATCGCCGCGATCTGCGAGCTCATATCCTCGCTTCTTCAAAAAGGCTTTGCCTACGAGATCGCCGGTGACGGCATCTACTTCGACACGCGCAAGGACGGGGATTATCTAAGTCTTAGCGGCAAAAAAGAGGGTGCCGGCAAAAACATCGCCCGCGTCGCCTCAAACGATGCTAAGCACGACGAGAAGGACTTCGTGCTGTGGAAATTTGACGAGAATTGGTTTGATAGCCCGTTTGGCAAAGGGCGCCCGGGCTGGCACAGCGAGTGCGTCGCGATGATTTTGGCACACCTTGATAGCGGCGATCCGCAATTTTGCATAGACATTCACGCAGGCGGCGCCGATCTGCTCTTCCCCCATCACGAAAACGAAGCCGCGCAGTGCCGCTGCGCCCGCCATAGAGCGCTAAGTAAATACTGGCTTCACAACGGCTTCGTGCAGGTGAATAATGAAAAGATGAGCAAGAGCCTCGGCAACTCCTTTTTTGTAAATGACGCCCTAAAAATCGCACCAGGCGAGGCGCTGAGATTTTATCTCTTAAGCTCGCATTACAGGGCAAATTTTAATTATTCGGTAACCGACCTGCTTGTGAGCAAAAAGAGACTAGATAAAATTTACCGCCTTAAAAAGCGTGTCCGTGACGTTTTAGCTCCCGCTACGGGGCAAAATTCCACGGCATGCGTATCTGAACATACCGCGCAAATTTCATCCGCGAGCTCTGCGCAGACCTGCGGAGATGCGGGGCAAAATTTAGCTTCGAACGGATCTCAAAATTTAAGTTCAAACGCGGCAACGAATTCCAAACCTAAAAATTCCGCGTCCGAGCTGCCTGCTGCGGAAGTTAAATTTAGATCGGAGATGATGGAGTTTTTAAGCGATGATCTCAATACTTCAGGCGCGCTTGCGGTGCTTGATAGCTTCGTAGCAGGCGCGAACGAAGCGCTCGACCGCGCGCCAAAAGATAAGGCGCTAAAAGCCCGTATCGCTGCGAATTTGGAGTTTGCAAAGCAGACGCTCGGAATTTTATATGAGGATGAGACCGAATACTTTCGCTTCGGCGTGAGCGAGCAGCAAAGGGCGCAGATCGAGGAGCTGATAAAACAGCGCGCGCAGGCGAAGGCGGAAAAGAATTTTGCGAGCGCGGATGCCATCAGGGCGCGCCTTACGGATATGAAGATCGAAGTAATGGATACGCCTAGCGGCACCGTTTGGGAGGTCGCAGCGGAGTAGAACGTAAAATTTATCGCAAAATTTTACGCTAAATTTTATGATTTTTACGATGCGAAGCGTAAATCAGGACGCTAATCCGCGCGTAAATTTTAGTACGATTTTTATCTGAAGTATTGCTATACGGCGGCGTGATTTTATTTAGTGATACGGTGCCAGAGCGATGTGTGGCGTGACGCGGCGACAGAGGCGCAAGGTGGATCGCTATTTTCATTCGTCGGCGCAGCTGATACGGCGGCGCGATATAGCGCGGTACAGCGGTAGCACCACGTGCC
>CAUONQ010000259.1:0-2647 GCA_963456995.1 uncultured Campylobacter sp.
TAAGCTCATTTTGCCCTCACACACTCTGTGCGCCCGAAGAATTCCCACTAAGAAGTTCCGAGCCTTTGTTTCCCTTAACATCAAGCAGTGCGTTAATATGTCTAATCAAAAATCCCAAGGCGTAGATAAATAAAAGCGCACAGCTAAGCGGGATTGCGGACTTAATGATCCAAAGATGCGGCATACCGCCGGGATTGGCGCTTGCCTCATGACTCGTATAAGCTTCGCTCACATAATCGATCGAAAAAAACGCCACGAGCGCTACGAAAGGCAAAATGAAAAATATTGTGCCTAAGATATTTATGAGTGCTTTTGCAGTGGGATTAAATTTTTCGTAAAAAATATCCACGCGAACGTGAGCATTTTCTTTAAGCGCGTAGGTCACACCGAATAAAAACATCGCCGAATATAGCCACCACGTAAGTTCTTGCATAGCGACGGAATTTGCGGCTGGAAAAAGATAACGCGCCACAACATTGTAAAAAACAACTATAACTAAAAGCGCCAAAAATACGATACTTAATACGCCTAAGTTATTTGCGAACGCATCAAAAGCTCTTTCTAATCTGCGTAAAAAACCCTTCAAAATTTTACCCTTTGCTTGAAATTTTTGCTATAAAAGCTGGGATTTTAGCAAAAATATCTGCAATTTATTATAAAATTATGCGCAGAAAGGATTTTTATGATTTTAAAATTTCAAAACAGATACTCCAAAAAATTTCTCGCTTTTTGTGCCATCTGGGCGTTTTTTTGGCTAGCGTTTTCATATTTTTTCTTGCAAAAATTCCTTTTTATCTATCCGGAAAGCTTTAGCATTCACGTGAGATTCGCGCTTTGCGCCATAGCGCTAGGAGCGGCGATTTTAGCGGTTTGTGGCAAGGACGTTTACGGCGCGATCTGCGGATATGCGGTGTGGTTTTACGGCGCGGCGCTGGGCTTCGTATCGTCATTAAATTTAGCTAAAATTCACACGGTACTGCGAGGGAGCGGAGATATGAGCGGGATGAGCGGCTGCGGCGGAGCGGTGAGATTTTTAAATTTCGATTTAAGCGCGGTGCCGATTTTTAAGCCGTTTAACAGCTGCGCATTCGACATACCGGCGGTGCCAATTAATGCAGCGCTAGAGGGACTGCAAGCTAAGCTAACGGCGCTTTATAGCGGAGGTTGGTATCTGTTTCCAGCAAGCAAAAGTGTGGATCTGGCGCAATTTTGGAGCTTTATCTTTATATTTTTCGCAATTATTTGGATGATTGGAATTTTTCTTGGATTTATAAATAAGAAGGCGCAGAGGTAATTTCTGCGCCGAAGAAGCTACTGAAGAAGCTACTATTGAATAATCAATAAAGCGTCGGATGAGTAGACAGCATTTATATTCTTTAACCCTGGCATCTCCCATACGTGAGCACATAAGCCATCTGTACTCTTTTTAAGAGTAACCTTATTTTTGCTATCGACAGTGTATGTAGCACAAACCTTATTCTTTGCGGTTATAGGGTTTTTAACATTCGTCATGTTATTAAAACCTGTCGTGCTATTATCATACTCGCCTTGCGAAGTATAATAAGCCATTAGATCGGTCAGCGATGTAGATACATTCTGCGCTGCTCTAACAACCTCTGCATCATCGCGTGTAGCTGCTAGTCTTGGAATGGCAATTGCCGCCAAAACACCTAAAATCACGATCACGAAAATTAATTCGATCATAGTAAAGCCCTTCATGTTTTTATCCTTTGATAAAAAATTTTTGGACTTATATTATAGAGCGTTTACTATAAATTTAACTTAAAAATTCTTTGCAAATTCTAACATTTTGGATAAATTTTTCATTGCACTCGCACCTACCGCCACATAATGATTATTTATCAGGCTTTTTCCGTTATAAAGAGGTGCTCTCATCGTCTTTAGATCTACTACCGCTCCGCTGCTTTGATGCAGCAAAAAATCCCCCGCGGCGATGTCCCAAAGTGAGCAGTCGCTAAATCTCGCGTACGTGCTGGCACCCCCCTCGGCCAAGATGCAAAATTTTATAGCAGAGCCTTTGCACATTAGTTGCATTCCAAATTTCTGCGCAAATTGCACGTATTTTGCGGATCTGCTATAGTGCCCTTGCATGAAGATTTGCGGTGCGCTAGTGGGGCGAGGGAGCAGTACGCCGTTTTTATAAACTCCGCCGCCATTTGAGCTATATATATCGCCGCTTATAGGGATGCCGATTACCGCTAAAATCGGGCGTCCATACTCGATCAACGCGATGCAGACGCAAAACTCGCCGTTGCGCGCGATAAACTCCTTCGTGCCGTCCAACGGATCTATCAGCCAAAATCTCTCCTCGCTCATGCGCCGTTTGCTATCCAGCACGCATTCTTCCGAGCAGATCGCGATGCCGCTAGGCTCCAGAGTGCTCATTATCACATCGTTTGCCGCAAGATCCGCATTCGTAAGCGGCGATCTGTCCGCTTTGACAAAAATATCGAATTTATCGTAGTTTTGCATTATGGCGGCGTTTGCCTTTTTTGCGGCATCTATTGCAAGCGCCAAAAGCTCATCCAAGCCCACTTTCGCTCCTTAAATTTAACGGTGATTCTATCAAATTTAAAATTCCAAACGTCTAAACTTACGCAAGCAAAAACAGCCGAAATTTCAAAAC
>CAUONQ010000260.1:0-2635 GCA_963456995.1 uncultured Campylobacter sp.
CACACTCTTATTTTAAAAATTTTTAAATTTTAAAATTTGGATGTTTTATCCTCGTTGCTTTCGGGGCGCACTAAGAATTTCAGATTTGATATTTAGCTTGTTGCAGGAAGTCAAAACGAATAAAGCGCTCGTCGTCGTTAAAATGCTCCGTAAGGCGATGCATCTTAGTGAGACGCTGCTGTGCACCAAAGATTTACGAGCCGTTTTGGCGCGGTTCGAAACAGCGCCTCATCAATGTGACGAATTCTGGGCTCGGTTTAAGCATTATTTTATCGCGATTTGAAATAACCGGGGTTCATAGATAGAGCGAATTCACGTCTCAGTTTGCGGCTCTGTCTATGAAATTTACGGCTAAAATCATCTCGCAAAATCGCCTCGGATTTTAATCCTTAGTAACGATCGCGCCGTTTTTTATTTCGTGCACGCAGGCATTTCTGTGCAGCTCCTTACCGTCATCTAAAGTATAGTAGTGCGTTGTTACTGTGCAGCGCAAATCGGCGTCGATGACGAACTCCTGCTTGGCGCGCATCGGCGGCTTGCTTTTACCGCAGTGCACGTAATCGGCGTAAATTTCGCGACAATCGCTTATGCGAAATGCGTCGTTTAAAAGGCACATAAAAACATATTCGTGCTCGTGCCTGCTATCTTGAAAATCCATCAGATAAAGCCTTAGCAGAATTGTTTTGGCGCTCTTTTCGGGCAAACGACAAGCCCTTATGTCTTTGATCCTCTTCCAATACGCGCTTAGATTGTCGATTAAAAAGTTCTCCTTTGCGAACGAAAACAGCTCATTTTTATCAAGTAAATTTTTATCGATAGCTGCTAAGGGCGAAATTCCTCCCGGATAGCGAATCGGCAGTTGCGCGATCGGTAGATCGTCGTAAATATCTTTCATACTCTGATAAATCTCCGGTCGCAGCGCATCGTCTCCCTTGGCTGCGGCATTTTCCATGCCGCATAACGCAAGTAAGCACAGCAAAAATATCCACACCTGCTTCATAACATTTCTCCTCGTTTCGGTCGCGATCCCTTTTCTTCTAATCATACTGAAAATTTTAAAGCCTTATTAATATGAAGAAAAAAAGATCAAAAATCAAAGCGCCCTTTTTACAACCACTCTCGCGCTGTCTTTTTCTGCCCTTGCTTTTGGGCTAATTTAATCCGAGCCCTCTTGTTCTTGTGTGAAATGGACGATGCGTGGAGCTGCGATGCGCGCGTAATCCTGCGCGTTTAGAATGATCGAGTGATCGAGTAGGCCCGCGTTGAAAGCGATCTCTTCAAAGCGTCCGAATAGCGACGGATCGGCGATTAATAGCAGCTTGTCGTGGAAGCTAAAGGGCGGCACCGAGCCGATGACGCAGTCCGTGAGATCGCCCACTTCGTCGGGACTTACGAGCGATGCTTTTGTCCCGCCGAGCCCCTGCGCCAAGCGCTTTAAATCGGTTTTATGATCGGCTGCGAAGACCGCTAGGACGTAGATCCTGCCGTTTCTGCCTGCGGGTTTGTCGCTAGGAAGCTTCAGCTGCTGCGGCACGTTTGCACAAATTTGATCGGCGGTTAAAGTTAAATTTGCTGCGCAGGCGCCGTTTTCGCAGCCTTGAGCGCTCGCAACGCAGGAAGCGTTGGAGCTTTGCGCGTTATCCGCTAAATTTAAATTTTGCGCGAAAGAAATTTGCCCGTCCTTAAAGCCCTTGATCGTGCAAACCAGCGCCTTTGCGCCCTGTCCCAGCTGCGTGCCGCGGATTTTGGCGACTTCGGCGGAGGTGCCCGCGCTTTCGTGAGCTACGACGCGGAAGCGCGCCCCCTGCTGTGTCAAAAGCTCTTTTAGACTTTCAAAAATTCTCTCTGACATGCTCTCTCCTTGTTTTTGCAAAATTATACTGAAATTTTAACCAAACGACCCATCGATGCCGAAATTACATCTTTCGCCGTAGAATTTATCTCACCTGCGCACAAACCCATTGCGCGATGAAAAATCTATTGCGCGACGGAAATTCCGCCACGCATAAGCTCGGTCCGCCGCGCTTCTTGTGAAATTATTTCATCTTGCGGATTTTGGGCTTTTTGCTCTCTACGAGCTCGTAAATTCTAAGCTCGACCTTTACGTCTTTGGGCGCTAAAATTCTAATTTCGCCCGGAGTGTAGAAAAAAGGCGCTCCAAGCTCATAATAGACCCATTTTTTTTGCTTCTCGGTTTTACACAGCATCAGCGTTTGAGCAAGCTCGTTGCCGCCGCTAAACTCGTAATAAAGCCCGTCCGAGCCCTCTTTTTGCTTTATTTTGCCGCCGATCAGATACGCGTCGTTGCAGTCGGCTTCGATCTCTTTTGAAAAGACCGCTTCGACCTTAAACTGCTGCGGCGGCATCTTTGACGGCGTTAGCTCAAAAACGTTTAGCTGCTTATGCGCCTCGCCGCCGAACAAAAACAGCGGCAATAGGAAAAATAAAACGCTTTTTCTCATTTTTTGCTCCTTGAAAAGATATTTTTATTCAAAATTTTAGCGAAATTTTTACTCATTAGTCTGAAATTTCAATCAACTTCGTTTTTGCCTGCAATACAGATGATGTTTTTTAGCGCTTCCGTCTCTGATTTTAACGCCTCGCTATCGGTTTTTTGCGCGACGTTCTTTTTATT
>CAUONQ010000261.1:0-2624 GCA_963456995.1 uncultured Campylobacter sp.
GTATAAGCACGTGCCGCTATGCGAGTTTAATCCGCATCTAGCGGTCAAAAACAATGTCGTCGGCACGAAAAACGTAATCGATCTATCCAAAAAATATGGCGCGAAAAAGGTCGTTTTGATCTCGACCGATAAGGCGGTGCGACCGACGAACATTATGGGCACTACAAAGCGTATCTGCGAGCTTTACGCGCTAAATTCCAACGACGCGGCAAGCGACACGCAGATCGTCGCGGTGCGCTTCGGAAACGTGCTCGGCTCAAGCGGCAGCGTCATCCCTAAATTTAAACGCCAGATCGAAGCAAACGAGCCGCTTACCGTTACGCACCCCGAGATTACGAGATATTTTATGCTCGTTAGCGAGGCGTGCCAGCTCGTGCTTCAAGCGGCCTCCATTGCGCAGGGCGGCGAGCTTTTCGTGCTGGATATGGGCGAGCCCGTAAAGATCGCCGATCTTGCCAAGCGAATGTTGCAGCTTGCCGGTAAGGAGGAGCTGGGTATTAAATTTGTAGGTCTGCGTCCCGGTGAGAAGCTTTACGAGGAGCTTTTGATCGACGAAAACGACAAGAGCACGAAGTATCAATCCATCTTCGTAACCCACTCCGCAAAATACGACCTGCAAGAGCTAAGCTCGCAGATCGAGGAGCTTTCGGAGTGCGAGGATGCGCAGGTCGCGGATAAGCTAAAATGTATCGTGCCCGAGTTTTCGCACCGATTGAACGATATGAAGGGCACGGCTTGATCGGTATCGTGGATTACGGCGCGGGCAATATCCAAAGCGTGATGAATGCGCTTAGCTTCTGCGGCGCTAAATTTACTCTCGCGCGCAGCGGGGAGGAGCTTTTGAGCTGCGATAAAGCTCTGCTTCCGGGCGTGGGCGCATTCGGCGAGGCGATGAACAGGCTTCGCGCAAGCGGTATGGACGCTGCGATTAAAGAGTTTGTCGCAAGCGGCAGATATTTTTTAGGCATCTGCCTAGGGATGCAGCTTCTGTTCGAGCAAAGCGAGGAGTTCGGCGCGCGCAGCGGGCTTGGAATTTTGCCCGGTCGCGTCGTGAAATTTGACAAAACGAAATTTAATATTCGGGGGGCGGAATCTGGGTCCGAGGATATGAAATTTAGATCGGACGGGGTAGAGCCTAGCGAGCATGGCGGGCAAAATTTTACCTGCGTCGAAAGCCTAAAGATCCCGCATGTCGGCTGGAACAGCGCGCATTTTATCAAGCGCTCGCCGATAAATGCGGGCCTGGGCGAGTTTGAGTATCTGTATTTCGTGCACTCCTATCACGTCCTTTGCGCACGCGATATTACGCTTGCGACCACGTTTTACGGCTATGAGTTTGCAAGCGCGATCTGGCGCGAAAACGTATTTGCCTTTCAGCCGCATCCCGAAAAAAGTCACGATGCGGGCATAAAAATTATTAAAAATTTTACGGAGCTGTGATGGAGATTTTCCCTGCGATCGATCTGAAACAAGGATGCGCCGTGCGCCTTAGCAAGGGCGAGATGCAAAGCGCAAAAATTTATTCCAAAGACCCTTGCGAGCTAGCCAAAAAATTTGAAGATCTCGGCGCTAAGTGGCTGCATCTGGTCGATCTGGACGGCGCGTTTGCGGGCGAGGCGGTAAATTTTAAAGCGATCGAGCGGATCGTAAAAAGCACTCGCCTGCGCGTCGAAGTGGGCGGCGGCATACGCGACGAAGCGCGCATAAAGGAGTATTTGAACTTAGGCGTCGATAGATTTATCCTGGGCTCGGCGGCGCTTAAAAACCCGGATTTCGTAAGGAGGATGGCGAAGCTTTACCGCATCGTCGTGGGCATAGACGCAAAAGACGGGCTCGTAGCGACCGAAGGCTGGGCGGAGCTAAGCCGCGTAAAAGCGACCGATCTGGCGCGGGAGTATGCGGACGCTGGCGTTTGCGCCATCATCTGCACCGACATATCGCGCGATGGGATGCTAAGCGGCGTAAATGTAGAATTTAGCCGCTCTATCGCGAAAGCTAGCGGCATCGATACTATCGCAAGCGGCGGCGTGAAAGATATGAACGATATAATCGCGCTTAAAAACGCAGGCTCTATCGCCGGGCTCATCGTCGGCAAGGCGTATTACGAGGGCACGCTCGATCTTAAAAAGGCGTTTGAAGCTCTATAAAAACGCCCGAGCGTAAGCAAAGTTTGAACTAAATTTTAGTAATATGCAAATTTTAAAATTTAAAGGCGATGTGAGGCGATGAAAGATTTTTTTTATGAGATGATCGTAAAAAGCGCGAATGCGAGCGAGCTTTTTAAAAACTTTGCGTTTGAGCTCGGCGTTACCTGCGTCGAAGAACGCGGCGAGCGTTTCATAATCCGCGACGAAGAGGATCTGCAAAATTTAAAATTTGCGTTTGAAGAGTTTAAAAAGGCGCTCGCACGATCTCTCAATTTAGACGCCGATCTACAGATCGAAATTTCAAAAAAGCAAAACAAAGACTGGCTCGATGAGTATAAAAAAGGCGTCGCGCCCGTGGCGGTCGGCAAATTTTACGTCCGTCCGAGCTGGTGCGAAAGATCGCAAGATCCCGCGCTAATCGATCTGCTGATCGATCCTGCGCTGGCGTTCGGCTCAGGCCATCACGAAAGCACCAAT
>CAUONQ010000262.1:0-2618 GCA_963456995.1 uncultured Campylobacter sp.
GCTGCTGCCAGAGCCCGTGCTTTTAAAACGCAGCGTGGAGCAAAATTTTAAATTTGCGCTCAAAAGTCGCGGCGCGCTTGCGGAATTTGACGAGCGGGTTGATGAGGCGCTCAACCTAACGGGGCTTGATAGAAGTTTTTTATCAAAGAAGCATTTCGAGCTTAGCTCTGGGCAGACGCAGCGCATCGCGTTTGCGCTCGCTCTGGCGCAGCGCGCGAAGCTCTATCTGCTCGACGAGCCGACCAACAGCCTCGATCTTGCCGCTTCCAAGCTCTTTGCGCGCGCGATTTTATTTATGCGGAGTCGCTACGGCTGCGGCTTTATCATCGCCAGCCACGATGAGAAATGGCTCAGCGCGATCGCGCAAAGAAGCGTATTTCTGCATCGCGGCAAGATATGCGAGTTTGAATACAAAAATATCTTTGACGTACAAAACGGGGTTTTAAAATTTTCGGATGAAATTTCGCTGCGCCTTGAAGAGGGGCTCGCACGCGCGCGCAAAATCGCGATAAATCCGAGTAAAATTTTATTATCCCAAAGCCCGTTTGAACGCTGCTTCGCGGGGATTTTGCACTCAGTTTCGCTTCAGTACGGCTCCTCGCTACTCATCAAGATCAAAGCAGGCGACGTGCTGCTAAAATGCGTCACGGCGCAGGATGAGCGGCGCTGGAGCGCAGGCGAGAGGATCTATTTCGGATTTGAAAACGGCGCGTTTTTAGGGCTGGAGTAATTCTGCGCGAAGTGCGGATAAGCTTTATTTTGCTTTTAGAATTTTTATTCGCGCGGCACTAATAAATTTCATTTCTGCCTAAAATTTTCACTGCGAACCATCTAGCGCGGCGTACCCGGCGAAACAGAGCATAAAAATTTGCGCCTTTAAATTTTGAAATTTACAGGCATGGCTTTACCTGGCGGCGCGGCGTGAAATTTTGAAATTCTAAATTTAACTCCGCTGAATTTGTCCGTAAATTTACGAGCGAAATTATATGTTCCTCCGCAGGGCGTGCCGTTTATTTCGCCTGCAGTGCAAAGGCGGAACGATATTAAAAATTCCGCGGCGCAAAACCCGCGTAAAATTCCAACCAGACGGCACAGAATTCCGATAAAATTTAAAAACGGCGCGGGATTTTATAAAATTTTACGAGCTCAAAAAAGCGGCAAAGTTCTAACCCGCGCTGCTTAAATTTTCTCGCCGAACATCTCATACATCGCCTTCTCCTCGCCCCAAAGCTCTCGGTGCTTTTTGATGCAGGATTTTATCGCACCCACGAGATATAGCACATCTTGCTCGGTGTGCGTATAGTGCAGGCTCACGCGCACGAAGCCGGGCTTACTCTCAGGCATGCGCCCCTCCTTGATACCAAGCAGATCGTGAGCGTACGGGCCCGCGCACATCACGCCCGCGCGCGTCTGGATACCGAAGTCGTTGCTAAGGCTCGCGGCAAAATCATACGCCGAGACGCCGCGCACGTTAAAAGAAATTATCGGCAGCCGCGGCGCGCCCTTTGGAGCGTAGTTTATGATCTCGTCTATGCCCGCTAGCTCGCTCTCAAAAAGACGTGCGAGCTCGTCCTCGGCGCTTTTTATTTGCTCAAAACCCACCTCGTTTCGCAGCGCGTAGGCTAAATTTGCCCGCATGAGCCCGATAATAGGCGGCGTACCGCCCTCCTCTAGCTGCTCGGGGTTTTTCAAAAACACGTGCCCTTCGCGGCTGGCGTAGGCGACCGTCCCGCCCGCGGCAAATGTCGGCACGTCGCTATTTAGAAGCTGCTTTTTGATTGCCAAAAGCCCACAGCTTGCGACTCCGCCGAGTAGCTTATGCGGCGAGAGGAAAATCGCGTCGAAATGATCGCAGTCTAAATTTGCGTGCGAGCTCAGCGCCGCGCAGTCAAAGGCCACGATACCGCCCGCAGCCCTGATTAGCTCGCTGATTTTTTTGTAGTCGCTGATGACGCCCGTGACGTTTGAGGCGGCGCTAAACGAGCCGATGATGCGGCGTCCCGCATTTAGCTTCAAGATGCGCTCAAGCGCGAGCAGATCGATCTCGCCTGATTCACTAAGCGGCACGCGCATATAGTCGCAAAGCCCCTCGCGAAAGCTAAGCTCGTTTGAGTGGTGTTCGTAGGGCGAAACGAGCACGAACGGAAGCTGTGCGGCGCGTAAATTTGCCTCGCCGATCGCGCTTCTAGTCGCAGGCGGCAGGTAGATGCCTAGCAGCTCCTGAAATTTCTTGATCGCGGCCGTCGCGCCCTGCCCACAGGCGATGAGATAAAACCGCTCGTCAAGCCCTAGCAGCTTTTTTAGACTCTCGCGCGCGCCCTCGTAGCGACGCTGCGTAATGATGGCGCTGGAGCTACTGTCGGAGTGGGTGTTGGCGTAGGTTTTTAAAATTTCGCCTATCTCGCGCTCTACGGGCTCGTAGGCAAGCCCCGAAGCGGTGTAGTCAAAATAATGCACGCCCGGTTTTAGGATGATATTTTTTCGAATTTCGTCTAAGCTTAGCATTCGCGGCCTTTAAAATTGAAGTGATTAATTATAGTGAAATTTGGATTAATTTAAGGCTTTGCGGCTTAGCGGGGAAAATTTTAATAAAAATTTAGAAAAGCTTCGCCTACTAT
>CAUONQ010000263.1:0-2614 GCA_963456995.1 uncultured Campylobacter sp.
TTTAAAATTCCGCACGGCTGTCACGAAATATAAAATTTCGCCGCAAAATATTAAGCGAAATTCTAAAATAAAATTTCTAGACATCAAGTAAAATCACCGCAAAATTTAGTGGTAAAATTTTGCGACTCTAAATTTAATGACAAAATTTCGACTTCTTTAGAATTCAAAGTAACTTGCGAATTACGAAGGATTTACGCGATACCTTCAAATACCTCCCACCCCGCGAATTGCAATAAAATTGCGCACCTAAGTCTATTATTCTGCAGAAATCACGCGAGCAAAATTCCAAGCCGCTAATAAAACGCCCATAAAGCAAAATTTTTCGCTAAGCTATGCGCCTTAGCATTTCTAGCTAAATTTTACTCATCTGCGCCGATTACTCGCATCAAAAGCGCATAGCCCTCAGTATTTGGATCAAAAGCACGATCATTTTTGGTCTCCAGCACCGAACCGCCCAGGCTCACGCCCGCAAACAGCCCGCCTTTATTCGTAAAGACGTACATATCTTGATTTAGCACGTCTAAAGAGCCAGAATCGGCGCTGTAGTTACCTGCAACTGCCGTCGCATCGCCCGAAAGCGTGATTTGGGAATTTCTCATTTTTTGGATCACATCATCATGCATTACGAAAATAACTAGATAATTATCCTCATAGCCGATCTGAAGTCCTACGCTGGCGCTGCTGATCTCTGCGCCGCTTACGCTATGCGCGCCGTCGTTATTGTAAATGATGATCCCCTCGCCATACATGCCGCCTATGATGAAGCCTAGCTTCTTAACGCTCGGAAAGATCACTATCGCGCGGGCTTGCTGCGCTAGGTATTTATACTGCGCGTTCGTGCGCATCACCGACGAATAGGCACTCGCGCTATCAATGATGAGCTCATCCTCGGCAAATGCCGCGCTAAAAAGCAAAAATAAAGCGATTATAAATTTTTTCATTTCACACTCCTTATTTGGCTATCTCAACCGCGCGAAGCTCGCGTATGACGTTAACCTTGATCTCGCCGGGGAATTGGACCTTATCTTGGATCTCCGAAGCGATCTCTTTAGCGACCAAAACCGCCTCGTCGTCGTTCATAAGCTTAGCGTTTGCGATGACGCGGATTTCGCGACCTGCGTTGATCGCATAGGCCTGCTTGACGCCCGTTTTGCTCATCGCGATCGCTTCGATGTCGCTAACGCGCTTTAGATAGCTCTCTAGCACCTCTCGTCTAGCGCCAGGGCGCGCGGCACTTAGCGCGTCTGCAGCACAGACTGCGGCGCTTTCTACGCTGGTAGCCTCCTCGTGACCGTGGTGGGCGTAAATCGCGTTTATCACTACCGGATGCTCTTTGTAGCGGCGGCAAACCTCGGCGCCTAGATCTACGTGTGAGCCCTCGTATTCGTGAGTCAGCGCCTTGCCGATATCGTGAAGTAGGCCCGCTCGCTTGGCTAATTTTTGATCTCCACCCGTTTCTGCGGCGATGATGCCTGCAAGATGCGCGACCTCAAGGCTGTGCGCAAGGGCGTTCTGCCCGTAGCTGGCGCGAAATTTAAGCTTGCCGATGAGTTTTAAAATTTCGGGGTGAATTTTGCTAAGGCCTAGATCCATTACGATATTTTCGCCCTCTTCGGCGATGCTAGCTTCAAATTCGTCGCTTACTTTTTTGTAGATGTCCTCGATACGAGCAGGCTGAATTCTGCCGTCTTCGATAAGCGTTTCGATGACGCGAACGGCGATGGCGCGACGGTAGAGGTTGTGCGAGCTTACGATGATCGCATTCGGGGTATCGTCGATGATGACATCCACGCCCAAAGTCATCTCAAGCGCCTTTATATTGCGCCCCTCCTTGCCGATGATGCGGCCTTTAAGCTCGTCATTTTTGATATTTACGACATTGATAAGCCGCTCGGCGGCAAACTCGCCCGCGAAGCGCGACGTAGCCTGCGCCAAAATATAATTCGCCTTTTTTCGCGCCTCTTTTTTGGCTTCCTCTTCATATTTTCGCACGATGTGAGCGATGTCGGTGCGGCTTTGCTCCTCGACCTTTTTAAGCACCTGCGCGCGCGCCTCATCCTGTGTAAAGCCCGCCACACGCTCCAAAACCTTAAGCGCTTCGGCTAGCTTCTCTTCATAGCTTTTCTTTAAATTTGAACCCTCTTCGTAAAGGAATTTCGCCTCTTTTTTGGCGCTTTCGAGCTCTTTTTGCTGTCTTTTAAAATTTCTTGCTCGGTTAGAAGCGCGTGCTCCTTTTTGCCGAGCTCGTCAAATTTAACGTTAAATTCTTTCTGCAGTTTGCTTGCTTTATCTTCGTATTTTTTCTTAGCTTCAAACTCAGCTTCCTGCACCGAAATTTTAGAATTTCGCAAGATGCCCTCGGCTTCAAATTCTATAGCTTTGGCTTTAGCTTTGGCTTGTTCTACGAAAAAATCGTAATTTGCGTTATTGATTTTTCTAGCTACTAAGTATCCTATGCCAGCGCCCACCGCAAGAGCGCACAAGGCGATTAAAATCTCTATCATACTTTCCTCTTTTTAGGTAATTTTGGCTCGGAGTTATGTAAAAATCACCCTTTACGTCGTGATCAAGCGATAAAATTTCGCTGCAAAAGCAGTCTTTTATACTCACGAAC
>CAUONQ010000264.1:0-2613 GCA_963456995.1 uncultured Campylobacter sp.
GAGGAGATGCTGCCGCGCATTAAAAATGAGGTTAGCCCTGCAAATTTCGAGCAGTGGCGCGAGCTCATTCGCAAATACAATGAAATTCACCCGCTTAAATTTAACGACAGCGATGAAATTTTAAAGCCGCAGTGGGTTATCCAAAGCACCGCAAAAATCGCGGGCGAGGACGCCATCATCGCTACGGATGTGGGGCAGCATCAGATGTGGGTCGCGCAGTTTTATCCGTTTTGCAAGCCGCGCACTCTGCTAAGTAGCGGCGGGCAGGGCACGATGGGATACGGCCTCCCTGCGGCATTGGGCGCGAAGGCTTATGCGGGAGACAGACCGGTTATAAATTTCAGCGGCGACGGTTCGATTTTGATGAATATCCAAGAGCTGATGACTGCGAGCGCGAGCGGCTTAAACGTCGTAAATATCGTATTAAATAACAATTTCTTAGGCATGGTGCGGCAGTGGCAGAGCCTATTTTACGGGCAGCGTTTCTCATCGACCGATCTTAGCTCGCAGCCTGATTTCGTAAAAATTGTCGAGGGCTTCGGCGGCGTGGGCTTTAGCGTTAGCACCAAAGCGGAATTTGAAGACGCGCTGAAGCAGGCTCTTGCGAGCAAAAAGGTAAGCGTCATCGAGGCTAAGATCGATCGCTTCGAAAACGTCTGGCCGATGGTGCCCGCAGGCGGCGCGCTTTATAATATGATTTTTGAGCAGGAGTCGCAAAGATGAATAGCATAAGAAGAATAATCTCGGTCGTCGTTACCGATGAGCACGGCGTTTTGTCGCGGATCTCAGGGCTTTTTGCGGGGCGCGGCTATAATATTGACAGCCTCACCGTTGCACCTATCCCAAATACCGGTCTATCGCGCCTTAGCATCGTCACTTCGGGCGACGAGCGCGTCATAGAGCAGATCACTAAGCAGCTTCATAAGCTGATCCCCGTCTACAAGGTCATCGAGGATGCAAAATTCGTCGAAAAGGAGATGGTTTTGGTAAAGATCGCGCTGGGCGAAAATTTAGCGGGGCTTGATGCCGTTTTAAAAGCCTACAACGGCAGCATCGCAAACAGCGACGACAGCAAGATCGTCATCATGGCGTGTGATGACGCAGACCGCATCGACGGCTTTTTAAAGACGATAAAAAAATACAATCCAATCGACATCGTACGCGGCGGCAGCGTCGCGCTGGATATGTAGGCGGCGATAAAATTTAATCAAAGGAGCGCAAATGAAATTATCAAAAATTGCCGAAATTTTAAACATAGAGCTTAGCGGAGCGGACGCGGAGATTACCGCGATAAATTCGCTTCAAAACGCAAGGCAAAGCGAGCTAAGCTACTGCGATAGCGACAAAAACGAGAAATTTTTATCCGCCACCAAAGCAGCCGCCGTATTGGTAAAGTGCGGCACTGCGGTTCCAAGCGGCGTGCGAGCGCTGGATTGCGAAAATCCGCACCTAGCCTTTGCGATTTTAAGCGCGCATTTTGCTAAGCCGCTCATTCGCAGCGGCGCGCCCGCAAAGATCGCCGCCAGCGCGCAGATCGGGCAGAACGTGCATATCGGCGTAAATTCCACGATCGGGGAGAACTGCGTCATTTTAAGCGGCGCGTATATCGGTGATGACGTGCATATCGGAGACGGCTGCATAATCCACGCAAACGCCGTCATCTACAATGACGCGATCATCGGCGAGCGCTGCATAATCCACGCAAACGCCGTCATCGGAAGCGACGGCTTCGGCTACGCGCACACCAAAACGGGCGAGCATGTTAAAATTTACCACAACGGCAACGTCGTGCTGCAAGACGAGGTCGAGATCGGTGCATGCACGACGATCGATCGCGCGGTATTCGGCTCGACGATCGTTAAGCAGGGCAGCAAGATCGACAATCTCGTTCAGATCGGGCACAACTGCGAGCTTGGACAAAACTGCCTCATCGTCTCTCAGGTGGGGCTTGCGGGCTCGACGACGCTTGGGCGCAACGTCGTGATGGGCGGACAGAGCGGAAGCGGCGGGCACGTAAGCGTGGGCGATTTCGCTCAGATCGCGGCGCGCGGCGGCATAAGCAAGGACTTAGCGGGCGGCAAAAACTACGCGGGGCAGCCTATAATGGAGCTTAGCGAGTGGTTCAAGCTGCAGGCTAAGATCGTTAGATTTTTTAAAGATAAAAAGCACTAGCCGTTTTGCCTTGGCTGACTTGCCTTGATCGATTTGGTCGATCGGCTTAATTTGATCGTTTTGATCGTTCGCTCTGGTGGACTCCTCTAGCCAGCTCGATTTGATCGGTTCGCGTCGTTTCAGTGAAGTTTAAAATCGCCAGGCGGTTGGCGATTGTAGAGTGATTTGCGCTGCCGTTCGGGCTTTGGTGTATTTTGTAATCGCTGCGGCGGTAAATTTTGCCCTTTTATCGGCAAAATTCTGCCCGCGCCGTTTTTTGTCGTGCGCTTGCTTTGTGGGCGCGGTAGAATTTGATCTACTCGTTTTGAAATACGTTTGCTCGCAGTCATTGCGGTCAAGCTTTACGAGCGCTTTAAATCAGCGCAAATTTAATGAAAGGAAAAACAATGATAGAGATGTTTTTATGCTCCTATTTTGCGGGCGCGGCGACGCTTTTTGAGG
>CAUONQ010000265.1:0-2606 GCA_963456995.1 uncultured Campylobacter sp.
TTGCAGCGCCTTCCTGCGTGCTTCTTCGATGAGCTCTTGTGCGATTTTGATGATTTGTGGGCGGAGGCAGTTTTGAAACTCCTGCGCGTTTGCGATTTTGTCGATTTTTGGTAGTTTGATTCGTTGCATTGCGACCCCGATGCCTTAAAATTTAGGCGATTTTAGCAAAATAAGCTTTTGCAAAACTTTATTTTGAAAAATCGCCCCGCACGCAAAGGCTTTGCCGCGCTTTTTAAAAATTTTAAGCAGGCCTCTTGCGTAAGCTATAAATTTTAATGCGCCGAGTTTTGGCGGGTCTTTGCGGAGATTAAAATTTATATTCTAAGTTTAGTCCTGCGCTAAGGCCTTTTCGCTTGCCTACCATGCCTTCAAATTTGGCTGCAGCTTCAAAATTTCCCAGATTTTTTAGCTTCGCTCCGACCTCCGCAATGCCGGTATTGCCCTTCATCGAAGGCGAGGCGATGTCCGTGCCGTAGGCTAAATTTAACCCCTTTGCCTTGCCGTCCAATTCCCGCTCATAAGCAAGTCCGCCGAAAATATCTAAGCTTTGCCCTAGCTCGTAAGAGTATTTAAATCCGAGCTTCGTCCTTAAGGAGTCGCTTTCTTTTAAAAGTATGCTTTCGGAATTTATCTCGATCTGCTTTTTACCCACTCTGGTAGAAAAGAGCTTCGCGTAAAGATCCAAGTCCGAAGCATCGTTTATCTCAAATACTTTGCCGACTCCCGCGTGCGCGCCGTAGTAGTTTCTAGTGACGTCGTAGTCTGCTTCCGCTCCGCCCGGCAATGTGGTTTTATAATCCGTTTTGATCCTGCCGAGCTTTGCGGAGGCTTCGACGTAAAAATCGCTAGGCAGATCAAACTTACCCAAAACGCCCGCGCCGTAATATCTCATACGGCCGCTTCCTTTGATGTCGGATATGTAATTTCCGTTAAACATGCCGCCGTATTCGTTGAACGTATCGTATTTACCGCCGCCGAATTCCATAAAGAGCGAAGTAAGCAAAGAATCAAATTCCTTCGCTAAACCTAGCGCGAAGGAGGCCGATCTGACGTCCACGTGCGAGCCTGATTCCAGCCTCATATCGGAAGCTTTCATTCCGCTTAGCATCGCGCCGCCCGAGCCGTCGCTGCTTAGATTGGAATTTGATAGGGCATCAAAGCTCTGCCCGATCAAAGCCATCGCTCCTGCGGTAGGCTCTAGCATGCTTTTTTGAATAGTGTTTATCAGCCTTTTCGCCTCATTTACGCCTCCGCCGTGATTATTCTCTGCCTGCTCGGATGGTCCTAGCGGCGTTAGCGGAGTGACCTTGCTTCGTACCACTGCGTAGAGCTCCTTGCCTTCGCTGGCTTGCTCCTCGCCGTCTTTTTGCAGACCAAACTCATATATCGTAGAAATCCCCGCTAGGGCTTGCAAATTTCCCTTATGGTTCGTCATTTCTGCTGGATAGATTATGCCTTGAGGATTTTTTAGCAGGACGATCTTATCGTTTTTATTTAGATTATTGCTTTGCCCGCCCATAGTAACGGCGAGTTTGGCTATATTCAGATCGGTCTTTTTATCGCTCGTGATGTAACCCGATTTGGTTCTTCCGCTTAAATTTAACACGACGTCGTTTGCTCTAATATCGCTCGGCAGATAAAAATTTATCTTCTCAAAATTTAAAATATTGCCTGCGTTTATGTTTTTGCCGCGGACGTTTAGAGTGTTTCCTTTGACCGAGTCGTTAAAATTATTCCAGTTGCCGCTACCGCCTATTATCGTATTTAAATTTAGCCCGCTTGCGTCTAAATTTACGGTGTTATCGATCGCCACTAAGGAATTTGACTTACCGCCGTATATGGTGCCTCGTATCTCGCCGCCTCTTATGGTTACGATATTTCCGTGGACATTGCCCCTGCCGTCGGAGTAAGCGCCCCTGACGTCTTTTTCGATAACGCCACCTTCGATCGTCACTTCGTTTTTGGTTATATTATCGCCCCTGGTGGAATACCCACCGATGACATTTCCTTCGATCTTGCCGTTTTTGATTAGGACGGAATTTGAAGCAAGAGTGTTGCCATTAGTGTAGCCGCCGTAGACTGCCTGAACTATTCTGGTATTGGCTCCGTCGATTACGACGCTATTGCGCTCCGCCCTACCGCCCGTTTCTGCAGAGCCTCCGTAGACCATTTGGATATTATTGCCGCCGTTTATATAGACCTTATTGTCGCTAGCATGCCTATTGCCCGGTATGTAATCGTCATTTTGCCCGCCGTAGATGAATAAACCCTTGCCCTCATCGATGTTGGGCGGCGTATCGTTCCAAACTAACGTATTGCCCGAGTAGCTTCCGTTTTTCTTACCTAGATTGAAATGACAGGAAAATGGATTTCTCTGCAAATACGGCTCGTATTGAGATTTTGGAGTATCAGAATTTATGGTTACATTTTCCGCTCCGTACAAAGAACCTATAGCTACAAAAGATAGTAGAATTCACGCTCGATGCATTTTGTAATCCTGTAAAAAGAAATTTTGATTATTCATTGATTATATTTAAATGTGGATTTAATACACCTTCAACCGAATATAGCTTAATTTTAATTTATATTATAGATTATATTTATAT
>CAUONQ010000266.1:0-2599 GCA_963456995.1 uncultured Campylobacter sp.
CAAGGACACAGCGCGAAATTTAGCGGCGGACTCGGCGAGCGGAGAAATTTAGCGTAGGGGCATTTACTCGGCGCGCGAAATTTATCGCGCCGAAGCGGCATGAAAATTTAAAGGAGAAAAGATGAAAGCATTGATCACTGGCGCAAGCGGCGGTATCGGCAGCGCGGTTGCGGAGCTTCTGCGACAAAACGGCTATGAAATTTTAACGCTAGCCTCGCGCTTCGAGGATACGGACGCGCTGGCGAAGGAGTGCCGCGCGCTGGCTGCGGCGTGTGAGATTGACGAGCTGATTTTATGCGCGGGTACGGCGAAATTTGCGCCGCTTGAGGCGATGAGCGAGAGCGAAATTTTAAAAATTTTAAACGTAAATCTCGCCGCAAACATCATCATCACGCGCGCGCTTTTGCCGAATTTAAAGCGCAACCGCGCCCATATCATCGGCATTAGCTCGATCGAGGCGCTGCGGGCGAGCCGCTTTAGCGCGGTTTATAGCGCGAGCAAGGCGGGGCTGCGGGCGTTTCTGCTCTGCCTTTTCGAGGAGGCGCGCAAGCAGATCAGAGTAAGCTGCATCAACCCTGACATCACCAAAACGCCGTTTTACGAGGATTTGAGCTTCGAGCCCGCAGATGATGAGGCGAGCTTCGTGGACGCGGGGGAGATCGCAAATTTTACGCTGCAAATTCTGCGCACGAAGTCCAATGTAAGCGAGTTTACGATCCGCCCGCAAATCGTAAATCTGCGGAAAAAATCAAAATTTAATCGCGAAGGAGGCGAGCTTGAAAATCGGTAAAAGTCATGTTTTTGTGTTAGTTTTGGCGCTTATTATTTATGCCGCGTTTGTAAGCGGTAGCGGCGGGTATTGTAGCGCGAGAGAATTTTTTTCAGGCAGGCACGACGAAGAGGATGACGCTTGCATCGCCAAGCTGATAAAGCGCGCGGACGACGGAAATAGTTTTGCAGAAAATAGGCTTAGATACCCAACTATGGAATATATCAAGCGAGTGTGCGAAAAGGGAGTAGAAAGCTTGGGGGAGCGAGAAAGATTTTATTTCGAGCGTTATAGTAAAGATCGTTGTAGCGCTTGGGGCTTTGAAACGCCCAAATCAAAAAGCGGCGAAGCAAATACGACGAGCGGCGGCGGTAATTTAACGCGAGGCGATATAAACGCTACGGACGGCGGGGGAAATTTAACGCGCGCCGAGGCAAACAACGGCGAATCCGGCATTACGGATAGCAAGGCGGACAAGATGAAGCGCGAAGAAAATTCTACGGAAGAGCAAAATGCTAGGCGATAAGATTAGCCTTGAGGGCGATATCGTAAATTTTATGCCGTTGGTCAAATTTGTGAAAAAATGAGTTAAAATTTATTACTCAAGGAAAAACATGGTAAAAAAGAGATCTTTAAAAATAAAAGGAAGCATATCGATTGCCATAATCCTGCTTTGGGTTTATTTTTTGATTACGACGCTGGGCGGTGATAGATACTGCGGCATATGGGATTATATCGCAAATAGTGAAGAGGATGACGCCTGCATCGCCAAGCTGATAAAGCGCGCAGACGCAGGTAGTGAATTGGCGCTCAATCGGCTTAGATACCCTAGCAAGGCGTATATCAAGCGCGTATGCGAAAGAGGAGTGAAAAACTTAGGCGAGCGAGAGAGATATTATTTCGAGCGTTTAGGTGTAGATCGTTGCGAAGCTTCAAATTTTAAAGATAACGAAGCAAATACGACGAGTGGCGGCGGTAATTTAACGCGAGGCGATACGAATGCGACGGATGGCGAGGGAAATTTAACGCGCGCTGAGGCAAACAACGGCGAAGTTGGCACCGCGAGTAGCAAGGCGGGCAAGACGAAGCGCAAAGGAAATTCTACGGAAGAGCAAAATGCTGGGCGATGAAAATTTAGAAAAATTTTTCTCAAAAATCGACGCGGTGGAGTTTGGGATTTCGGCAGATCCAAAGCTCGCTTTAAAAAATCCCAAACTTGCAGAAAGCGCTAGAGGTGGGAGCGGCGACAAGCACTTAAAATCACAAGACGGCGCGGAATTTTGCGGCGGACAGTCATATTTTAGCGGCGCGCGGCAAGCTGAAATTTTAAAATTTAATGCCGAGCCGCCGTTTGATGCCGAGCAAGTGCGTCCTGATACGGAGCAAGCACATTTAAAATTTAACGTTCGTCCATCGCAGTCGGAGCCGGGCGTCAGACAAGCGCTTGCGTTCGGTGCTTATCCGCCGCAGGCGCAGTTTGACGCCGAACGAGCGCAGACGAAGATCGAAAATTTCATGCGCGATCTGCTGCAAAACTATGTGCTTTGCGTAAGCGGCGCGGAATTCGCCTTCGCGGAAATCGAGGCGTATTTTACGGGCGCGGATCGCAACACCTACAAGCGCACGTCGCGGGCGGGCGAGATATTTTTTCACAATTTCGGCTTTGACATTTCGTTTCGCAGCGTCCCGCAAAGCGGCGGCGGGATTTTGGTGCGAAGCCTGCGCGTCCTAAGCGGTGCAGAGCTTTTGGCGGGAGGCTTACCGGGTTCGACGGCCTGCTTACCCGGCTCGGCAGGCAACTTGCACGGCTTGACGGACAGCGACCTGCTC
>CAUONQ010000267.1:0-2598 GCA_963456995.1 uncultured Campylobacter sp.
AGCTACGAGCGGCATTTAGCAAAGCCCAAAGAGCTGGTGCTGGATAAAATTTTGCAAATCCAGAAAACCTATGCAGGCGAGCAATTCAGCGTCGCCATAGCGGGTTCGGCAGGCATGGGTATCGCCAAAAATTGTAAAATTCCGTTCGTCCAAGAGGTTTTCGCTACCTCGCTCGGCGTCAAGCGGATGTTTCCAAAGACTGATGTTGTCATTGAGCTCGGCGGCGAGGATGCTAAAATTTTATTCCTCACGGGCGGACTTGAGGAGCGGATGAACGGCTCGTGTGCGGGTGGCACCGGTGCATTTATAGATCAGATGACCAATCTTTTGCATCTAGATATTACGGAGCTCGACCGCCTAAGCTTTGCGGCTAATAAAATTTACCCGATCGCCTCACGTTGTGGTGTATTTGCTAAAAGCGACATTCAGCCGCTACTAAATCAGGGCGTTAGAAAAGAGGATATTTGCGCTAGTATCTACGCCGCGGTCGTCGAGCAGACGATCTCGGGGCTCGCGCAAGGTCGCGAAGTCAAGGGCAATATCCTATTCTTGGGCGGTCCGTTGTTTTTCCTAAAAGGCCTTCAGGCGCGCTTTAAAGAGGTGCTAAAGCTCACCGACGAAACCGCGACCTTCCCCGACATCGCGCCTTACTTCGTAGCTTACGGCAGCGCGCTGTACGCAAAAGATACAGGCGAGACGTTAAATTTAGATGAGACGATCGCGCTTTTAAAAAAGGAGCCCGACAGGACCGCGTTGGAAGCCGAGCCGCCGCTTTTCAAAGATAGAGCGGAATTTGACGAGTTCACCGCTCGCCATGCCCACGCGAGCGTACCTAAGGTGGATATCCACACCTACAGCGGAGATGCGTATTTGGGCGTGGATTGCGGCAGCACTACGATCAAAGTCGTGCTGATAGGCGAAAACTACGAGCTGCTGTATAAATTTTACTCCTCCAATAAAGGCGATCCGGTCGATATCCTGCTGCCGCGACTAAAGGAATTATACGATCTTTGCGAGGGTCGTATCAAGATCAAGGGCAGCGGCGTTACCGGCTACGGCGAGGATCTCATTAAAACCGCCTTTCGCTTCGATTACGGTATCGTCGAGACGATCGCGCATTACAGCGCCGCGCGCCACTTCAATCCGAAGGTAGATTTCATCATCGACATCGGCGGGCAGGACATCAAGTGTTTCTCCATTAAAGATGGCAATATCGATTCTATCGTGCTAAATGAAGCGTGTAGCTCGGGCTGCGGCTCGTTTTTGCAGACCTTTTCAAATTCTTTGGGTTACGACATTAAAGATTTCGCAAACCTAGCCCTTTTTGCAACCCATCCCGCCAAGCTCGGTAGCCGCTGCACGGTCTTTATGAACTCCTCGGTCAAGCAGGCCCAAAAGGACGGCGCTACGATCGAGGACATCAGCGCAGGTCTTGCCATCAGCGTTATTAAAAATGCTATTTACAAGGTTATCCGCGTGCGAAACGCCGACGATCTTGGGCAAAATATCGTAGTGCAGGGCGGCACCTTTTTAAATAATGCCGTGCTACGCGCGTTTGAGCTAGAGCTTAAGAAAAACGTTATCCGCCTCGATATCAGCGAGCTTATGGGCGCATACGGCGCGGCGCTTTTTGCCAAAAATAACGCAAATGAGCGCACCGATATGATAAGTCGCGCCGAGCTTGAAAGCTTTACCCACCGCAGCGAATTTAGCGTCTGCAAGCTCTGTACGAACAAATGCCCGCTTACGATCAGCTACTTCGGCGATACTAAATTTGTCTCGGGCAACAAATGCGAGCGCGGCGCAGGCAAGGAGATTCGCCACGACATCACGAATTTGTTTGAGTTTAAAAACGAGCTTTTGCGAAAATATCGCAAGCCGCCGAAGCAAGACGCGCCGCGGGTCGGAATTCCGTTTGTTTTGAATATGTTTGAGATGATCCCGTTTTGGAGTGCGTTTTTTGAAAATTTAGGCATGAGCGTCGTGCTGTCGCAAAAGCCGCGAAAAGAGACGCTGTTTTTAGCAAGCCAAAGCATCCCGAGCGATACCGTCTGCTACCCGGCTAAAAGCGTACACGGCCACATCTACGATCTGCTAAATAAGAGCGTCGATTTTATATTTTATCCGTGTATGAGCTACAGCCTAGATGAAAATATCAGCGAGAACTGCTACAACTGCCCCGTAGTCGCATACTATCCCGAACTGATACGCGCGAACGTAAGCGCGCTGGAGGAGAAAAAATTCCTCTACCCGCACGTGGATCTTAACATGCAAGATTCGTTTTGCAAAACGATGCAGGCTGAGTTAGCGGACGCCGGGTATAAATTTCATTCCGACGCCGTGAAAAACGCCGTCTTGCAAGGCCTTAAGGAGTTGCAAAACTATAAAAATACCGTTTTAATAAAAGGCGAGGAGACCCTAAAGGAGATCAATGCAAGCGGCGCGCCCGCCGTCGTGCTAGCGGGTCGCCCGTATCATATCGACAAGACGATCAACCACGGCATCGATCGCTATCTAAATTCCTTGGGCTTTATAGTGCTTAGCGCTGTCTCTTATACACACTCCGAGCCCACGAGACCTCTCTACATCTCGTATGCC
>CAUONQ010000268.1:0-2560 GCA_963456995.1 uncultured Campylobacter sp.
GGTTCTGCTTACGAAGCGTCGACCCTTCCGCCCCCGTCTGCTTGCAGCTGCGAGCTTTGCGAGGCAGAAACCCCCACCTACCCCGCTGCACATGAGAAGTTGCTACGCTATGCGCAGTTTTATCTGGTGCTGTCGCGCTACAAACTTTAAATTTAGCATTTTTGCAGTGCAGGTCTCGACGAGTAAAATTTGAAGCCGGAAGCTATAAATTTAACTTCAAATTTGAACATAAAGCGATAAGACGCAGTATTTTTGTTCTAGACGAGGCGCTTTTAAATTTGGCGACGGGAGTTACCGCGTTGGTAATGACCGAGCCAAATTTAAAAGCAACGACGTATAGGGCAAAAAGACAAGCCGTCTCAATCTATGAAGTCACAATATAGAAACGCACGAATAATGCTCCTCTCCCTCTATCTCGTTTTTAACGACTCTAATATCCGTCCCGTAGATCTCGCGCAGATTCTCGCTCGTGACTACCTCCTTCGCCGCGCCGTAGATGTAGTGCTTGTCGCGCCCCAGCATCGCAACCTTCGCATCCACGTAAAAAACCTGCTCGGGCTGATGCGAGGTCATCACGACGATGTATCCGTGCGCGGCGAGGTCTTTGATCTGGCGCAGGACGCGCATTTGATTGCCGAAATCTAGATTGGCGGTAGGCTCGTCAAGCAAAATCACTTTCGAGCGCTGTGCCAAAGCCCGTGCGATCAGCACCATTTGCCGCTCGCCGCCGCTTAGATCGGTGTAAATTTTATCCCTGAAATCTCCCATCTTTAGCGTCTCAAGCGCCGCGAGAGCAACGCTCTCATCCTCCTTGCTCGGCCGCTCAAACATCCCAAGCCGCGCGTTTGTGCTCATCATCACGACGTCAAACACGCTGAAAGCAAACGGCGGCACATGCGCTTGCGGTACATAGCTGATGAGCTGCGCGCGGGCTTTGTCGCTCATAGCTAGCACGTTTTCGCCGTCTGCTAAAATTTCGCCGCCAAGAGGCTTTAAAAAACCCAAAATCGTCTTAAACGTCGTCGTTTTGCCCACGCCGTTGCTGCCGAGCAGGCAAAACACGTCGCAGTCCACAAGGCTAGCGTTAAAATTTTCTATCACGGCGCGACCGTCGTAGCCACAGCTTAAATTTTTGATCTCAAGTCTCATGAAAAGCCCCTTTTGCTCTTGTAAAGCAGGTACACGAACACCGGCGCACCGATGAGAGAGGTGATGACGCCAAGCGGAATTTCGCTCGCCATTATGCTGCGCGCGGCGGTATCTACGATGAGCAAAAACAGCGCGCCGCTAAGCATCGAGGCGGGCAATAGCGTAGTAAAATTCGCCCCCACGGCAAAGCGCACGATGTGCGGGATCACAAGCCCGATCCAGCCTACGATGCCGCAAAAAGACACGCACGTGGCGGTTAGTAGCGTAGAGGCTGCGATGATGATGATATTATAAACCTTGACATTAAGCCCCATTGCGCGGGCTTCCTCTTCGCCGAAACTAAGCGCGTTTAGCTTATAGCGCAGCATAAATAGCGGTACCAGCGAGATAGCGACGACTGCAAGCAGGACGACTAAATTTTGATACCCGCCAGTGCGAGCGAGGCTGCCCATGAGCCAAAATGTAATCTCAGGCAGCCTATCCTCGCTGTCGGCTAGAAATTTCATCAGCGAGCTCACGGCACCGAAAAGCGATGAGATGACGATGCCCGTTAGCACCATCACGAGCAAATTTATGCGCCCTTTTGCTATAACGCCGCTGATGAAAACTACCGCAAACACCGCCGCAAGGCCAAAGCCAAACGCGCTTAGCTGCACGCCGATATAATTAAAATTTAAGATGATAGCGATGCTGGCTCCGACCGCCGAGCCGCTACTGACGCCAAGGATATCGGGCGAGACCAGAGGATTGCGAAAGAGCCCCTGATACACCGCGCCCGAGCTCGCTAACGCCGCGCCCACGAGCACCGCAAAGAGTACGCGCGGCAGGCGGATAAGCATCAGCACGGCGTAGCTTTGCGGTTCGCTTGGCTGCGCGCCGGAGATTACCGCCTTAAAATGCGCTAAAATCTGTGCGTAGCTAAGCTCAAAGCGCCCCACGCCAAGCGCCGCAAATGCCGCGAGCGCAACCGCTGCAGCTAGTAGAATTATGATTTTTGAGTTGCTCAAATTTTTCCTTTTCCGTTTGGTTTTTTGACCGATTTCGTCAAATTTTACCGAGTTAAATTTTATCGACCGAATTTCACCTGCCGAACCCGCGCCGCGAAAATGCTAAATTTAGAAGCGGTAAAATTTGGACGAAATTTTAAAATTCCGCTCGCCCAAAGATGTTGTCCCTCGTTTCCTACAATGTTAGCGACGGCGACACTGCTTTGATCTGCAAGCAAAGCGTTACTGGGTTTTAAAATTTACAGCAGAGGTAAATTTTTGAATTTGATAAATTCGACTTCCAAATTTGAACCCAAAAAGATAAGGCGAAGTATTTTATAGAAACATTTGCTTCGCAAAAACGCTACGCTTGTTTTGAGATGATTTTTGGGGTTGCGCAGCTAAAATTTAACGCAGGCTAGACA
>CAUONQ010000269.1:0-2558 GCA_963456995.1 uncultured Campylobacter sp.
GCTTATAGTAATGGCACTTGGATAGTTATAAATTTTAAGCTGCTCCGCTGTTTTTAAATTTAAAAAGTTAAATCCATTTTAAACAGAATTTGCGTAAAATCCCATTTCAAAAATGTCTTACGCGAGCGGCGGCGGCAAAGTAAAATTTGCGGTAACTACGGCGTTAAATTAAAAGCACTCGTAACGGCGGAACTAAATAAAATTCGCGGCAGTAGCCCAATGATGAGATATTCGGCGGCGTGCTGAGCTTAAATCATTCACAGCGACGTAAAGTACGAAGTATGCACGGCGGCGTAAAATTAAAATTCGCAGCGGCTAAATTCAAAGCCCGCGTGGCGATAATCAAAGCAGCGCCCGCCTTTCATCTGCGCAGTGCAAGCAGCGAGCCGCGCATTAAAATTTAAAGGTATAAAATTTTTCAAAGAGCGAAGCTGTAAGGCACGCTCGGCGCGCTCTGCCTACTGGTCGGCAGCGCGGCGTATTCTATAAAAGGCGAAATCGCGTACTTGGATTCTCAAATCTTAGTGTGGATTTTTGCTTTCACATTCCTTTACCACGCGCTTAAAAACATCCAAAATATCACGGGCCCGCAGGTCTTTATAATCTTCAAATACGCCTATAGCATCACGCTTGCGGCGCTGCTATATTTTTCAGCCATTTATATACTCAGAAGATGTGATTGCAGTAGGCTGCAAATATACGTGCCGTATTTGATATTTGCAGTTACGGTCGCTTGGATAATTATAAATTTTAAGTTGTACGCCGCTACCGGATGCAAGCTCTTTGCCGTATATGCCGCGCTACTAATCGCAGATATCGGCGCAGACGTCATCTACGGCATGATGTTTAAAATACCGGTTCCCGCCGCTATAACGATGGGCGTCATAAATTGCATGGAACTGTTAAATTTAATCTTAAATCCATTAGCGTCCGTAGTGCTGCTTCTTGCGTGGTTTAGCATGAAAAGCTCCGCCGACTCAAAAGATATATGGAGCTAAGCGGAGAGATAAAATTTGCCCGCGTTTATACTCGCGCGAAGTTTAAATTTAAACCGCGCCGGGGCGCTTGTAGAGATAAAATTTCACGCCCGCATGCGCTGTTTCGTCAAAGATACGGCCTCCAAAACCCGCCCGCTTGATTATCTACGCAGCGCAAGCTTTAAGCCGCATCGGCGCGACCCTCGATATAAAATTTAGTAAATGCCGCTTTATACGATTACAAGGCCCCTTCGCCGCATTCGTAGCCGAAAATTTTAATCCCCGTGTCGCTCTGCTCGTAGCGCAGCGCGGGGATTTTTTGCAGTAGATCTTTTAGCTTCGCTAGATCGTTTTTTCGCCCGCCGTCGAAGGCGCGCGGCACCCACACCCACGCGATCTCGTCGTATGCAAACGAGCCTACCGTAAAGCTAACTCGCTTTGAGCCTGCCTCCCATTTGGAGGAGTTTTTGATCGCGTAGAAGTTTGGATAGAGGATTTTTTTGATGATGAAGCATTTGCAAAATTTAAAATCTGTGAAAAACTCCGCCCACGTCGCATCCTCGGTAAAATAGCCCTTCGCGCGCAGGCGTTTTTTCTCTTTGCGCAGCCTAATCGGCTCATAAAATCGCTGCCAAGCCCTCGCGCAAGCATCCATAAATGCGAGCATGCGGGCGAAATAAATTTTAAAAAGCGCCTTAAAAAGCTCCATCTACTTCTCGATCTGCGATTTTAGCGACTTATCGATTGCGATCTCGCTGCTTGCGATGTCTATCGTCTCAAGCGCCTTGTCCTGGAAGATAAATCCGACCTCCTTCGCGCCGAAGCTCTTGGCGATCGCTTCCAGCGTGTCGGTCGCGGATTTGTGGATCTTGCCGCCCAGATCGTTGATGATTTTTAGTGAGAGCTGCTTGACCTCGTCCTTTGCGTCGTCGATGAGGTGGTTTTTATCGCTTTCATCAAAGCTCGCGCCGAATAGCCCGTTTAGCGAATCGGGCAGCAAAAATGGCAGCAGCTTGGCGTTTTTCTCGTCGTAAATTTTCATATCTTTGATCGAGTATTTGTATTTGCACGGCGGCATCTTGATCTCGTAGCGATCCTCTCCCTGCGGCAGTATCGCAAAGTCGGGACTTAGCAGGTCGTAAACGAATTCGATCTCAAACTCGAAGATGATGGCGATCTGCTTTTTCGTCATCAGCGGCGATACGAGCGAGCCCAGCAGCCCGCTGCCTACGTTTTGCTTGCGCGTGACGATCTCTTTGGAGTAAATTTTAAAAACGCTCAGTTCACCGATGCTTTTAAGCCGCGTGATATCGGTGGCGATCTGCGGCTTGCCCGCCTGCTCGCCGCTTTTGCGCATCTTAAAAAACATAAAAACCAAGATGCAAAATATCACTAAATTTAGAAGAAAAGCAAAATTTTCCAAATTCCATCCTTTAAAATTTTATCGGTATTTTAGCAAAATACAGCGCCGATTTGTAGTGCAATTAAAATTTTACGATTTTTACGGCGAGAAATTTTAAAATCAAAGCGTGCGGCACGATTATAAAATTTAACGCGAGCGTAGCTCGCCCCTTATAAAGC
>CAUONQ010000270.1:0-2526 GCA_963456995.1 uncultured Campylobacter sp.
AAAAAGACTAGAAAGCTCTTGCCTGGCGACTTTGGGTGCGTCGCTTCCGAACGAAAGTTAAGGCCGAGGCCTTGAGCTTTAGCGACCGCATAAATTTACTCATTTCCTCTTTTTATGAGTTAAATTTTGGTCTTATATTTTTTATTGCTTTGGGGCTATGCTTGAATAAAATTTCCTTTTACGAAACTCTAAAGGACGAATACTTAGAGAAAATAGTCGAATTTAAGCCCGAGCGGGCTTAAATTTATAGGTCTTCTTTGACCTCGTCGTTGCTGCGAACTACTAGGCCAGAGCCGTGGATGACGCTAGGGATGCACGCCGTGCAGATATCGACCTCTTCGCCATTTTTGTGAGCGCGGACGAATACGGCGTTTTCGTTTTCCGTGCTTTTTTGTCCGCAGACGTTGCAAACTACGATATTTTCGGTTCTCATTTGACTTCCTTCGTAAAAAATTCGGGCGTATTTTATTTAGTTTTTCGCTGATTTGAAATGATTTACGTCAAGCGTGAAGTCTCGCGTAAAAAGAAAAAATGCGAAAAATAAATAACGAAAAAAACCTGCAAGAAAAGCCCGAAAATAGGCACCAAACATAGCAGGTAAAAGCATAGCGCGGCGGCTTTAAATTTATATCCGCCGTAGTCCAGCAAATAAAGCTCGAATTTGTGCCGCGAGAGGGCGTTTGGCGCGACGTCGATGAAAAGCAGCGAATAATAAAGGTAAAAAAACGCCGGGTGCAGGGCGAGGAAATTTAGCGCGGGCACGGCTAAAATCGGCAAGCAAATAAGCGCGATCAGGATAAATTTGAGCAAAATTTTGCCCATAAGAGCTGTTTGGCGCGCTAGGCTAACGTTTGCCAGCTGCGACTCGTCCACTCGGTAGTGCCTGCGGTTTATCTCTCGCGCGATCACGGGAGTTAGAAAACCGGCGACTGCTAGCGCGCAAAAAATTGAGAGCATGACGACCAGATAGGCGCCGACCGCATAAAATATCGCGCCGATAAGCCACTTTGAGATGCCTAGGCTAAGGATTTTAGCCGCCATCGGATAATCAGCCAGAGCGCCTGCCTCTCCAGATACGGCCGCGTTTAGCGCCTCGTACAGCTCGCGGCCTCCAAACATCGCAATCGCCGCGATAATAAGCGCGGAAAAAACGAGCGGCAGGATAGAGAGCGCGATAAATTTGGGCGTGAAAAGGTCCTTTAACGAAAGGCGTAAAATATCAGCGAACAACGAATCTCCATTTGTTTAAATTTATAGCCCTCATGCGGCAAAATGGCGTTTGGATGCGACAGATTTTCTAAATTTGGCGCGCATTTTTTGCCAGCAAAAGTGACACAGCAAATGCTTTTAACAGCACATAAAATTTAATGCGAGCATAGACTTCGCGATTAAATTTGACCGACTTAAATTCAGTCATAAGTTTAGCTAAATTTATCAAATTTGGCCCGCTTTTACTAGTTTGGGCTATCGGCGCGAGAGCTTGCTAGCGGCGCAAATTTTACTGACTAAAGGGCGGCGTTTTTGCCGGCAGAGCGAAACCGCGCTTAAATTTAAACGCCCGCCCGCAATTGCCGCTTAAACTGCTAAATTTAAGCCTCGCCGAGCGGCAAGCTAAACACATAAACGTCGCGGCTAGGCTTTGGCTAAATTTATCAAATTTAGCGAGCTACGCCGCAAATTTTATTTTACCGCTTTGTACTCGGCCTCTAGCGCGGCGTAGATCTCGTCCACGCTTTTTAGTCCACGAGCGAGGATCTCGTTCATCACGGCGTTATCTTCTTTGCCGTTCCATACCTTTTTATACGCGCCCTCTTTGTAGCCGTGGTCTTGGCGGAAGCGATTTAGGACGTTTTTGCCGACGTAGCACTCGTAAAGTGAGCCGAGATTTACGCCGCATTTTAGGCTCATAGAAAAGTAAATTTTAAGCAGGTCAAAGAGCGAATACTCAAAGCCCGAGCATTTATTTATGAGCATTTCGACGTCGTTTATGATCTCGTAGATGTTCTCATCAGCGACGTTAAACGGCTCGCGGCAAAACGCCTCAAAGCCGCTGCTAGCGCAGATGTCGCTTGAGAGCTTTGCGATGTCGCCGAGGTTATTTAGCTTGTACTGCTCAAGCATCAAACTCATCAAAAAGTGCCAGATATCCACGACTTCGACGCGCAGATTGTCTTCATTTGTCGGTGCGTTTATGCTTTTCCAGTGTTTCCAGGCAAAGCTGTCTATGAGCTCGGCGCACTCCATATATATGCAGCGTTTCCAGCTGATGAGTTTGCCGTTTTTGTTTATGCCGTTTTCCCAGCCGATGCCGTTGGTGTCGTCGTTTAGGCTCTGCTGGAGATTTAGCATTTGGGTGATTTTTTCATTCGCGTTCATAAATTTTCCTATTTTTAAAATTTATGAATTATAGCGAAATTTTTAAACCGCGAACTAAACGTAAAATTTAAAGCTATCCAGCTGAGAAATGAGCTCGTCAAAGAGCTTTTTGGAGTTTTGCAGTAGCCTGCTACCCGCTTTGTTTTGCTC
>CAUONQ010000271.1:0-2512 GCA_963456995.1 uncultured Campylobacter sp.
GAATTTCGCCATGACCTCAGTCATCTTTTGCACGGCTTTTTCTTTATCCATCGCTTCTCCTTTACTGGTTTTTACTTTCTAATTTTTCGGTGGCGCCTGCCAGGACGCAGCCCGCAGCGTAGCAAAGCAGAACGGTAAGATCAAACGTCCCGCCGATCATTACTTTTAAAATTTTATTTTCTACGCCTAAAATTTGCACGGCGCCAAAATACTGCGCGAGCTCCAAAGCCGCCGCGAACGCAAAAATTTTAAGCGGCAAATTTAAAGGCGGCGTGCTAAATGCAGCCCGAGCCAACGCGTAAAGCAAGATAACGACCAAAACGTCGCCCGCGTAGTGGCGCACGAAGCCGCCCTTTACGCAGATCGCGATGTAAATTTCTACCGCTAAAATCACGCCAGCCGCGGCTAAAAACGCTAGCCTCGTCCTCGTACTTTGTCTTGTTTGTGACTTTTTAGCGAGCTTTTTAGCGTCCTTCGGCCTAGCCTTTTGCTCGTTTAAATTTTCCTCTCGCAACGCCTTCCTTTTAAATTTAGCTGTTAAATTTGACCCGCGCGGCGGCGTAAATTTAGAGATGGTTTATCAGGCTCGCGTTATACGCGGCGCCGAAACCGTTGTCGATATTTACGACGCTAACGCCGTTTGCGCAGCTGTTTAGCATCGCTAGCAGCGCCGCCAGCCCGCCGAAGCTCGCTCCGTATCCCACGCTGGAGGGCACCGCGATCACCGGCACGCTAACAAGACCTGCCAGCACGCTAGCTAGCGCGCCCTCCATGCCCGCCACCGCGATAACGACCTTTGCGCCGCGTATCTGCTCTAAATTTGCGATCAGCCTGTGTAGTCCAGCCACGCCCGCATCGCTAAATTTACGCACGTCGTTGCCTAAAAATCTCGCCGTCTCGTACGCCTCCTCCACTACCGCGCCGTCGGCGGTGCCGGCAGAGACTATCGCGATGTAGCTTTGCGTGAGCGCTGGCTCTTTAAATTTGACGCTGATGACGCGGCCGCGAGCATTAAACTCCGCCTGCGGCAGTGCCTCGCGCACCCGCTTAAAAACCCGCTCGTTCGTGCGCGTGATCAGGATATTTTGCCCTCTTGCGCCGATCGCACCAGCGATACGCAAAATTTCATCGTCCGTCTTGCCCTCACCGTAGATCACCTCGCCTGCGCCGTTCCGCAGGGCGCGCTGAGTGTCGATTTTGGCGCAGCCCACGTCCTCGTAAGGGTAGTTTTTTAGGTATTTTAGCGCCTCTTGCTCGCTCACACGGCCGCTTTTTACCCCCGCGAAAAGCTCTAAAATTTCATCCTCTCTCATGCCAAAACATCCTCTCTAAGCCCCTTTAGATCAAGCGTCACCTCCGCTGCGCCAAGCCTCACGAGCTGCCTGACGACGCTTTTAAATTTCGCGTCGTTTAGGAAGTCCCGCATACTAGAAAAGGGCATTTGCAGCTTTATATTTTTGCGGTCGCACCGCGCGCGGACGTTTGCGTAGCCGCTTGCGATGAGCAGATTTTCCGCCGCTTCGATCAAATTTAGCTCGTGCAGGTCGATCTCGCGCCCGTGCGGTAGGCGCGTTAGCAAGCACGCGTAGCCGGGCTTTTCGGCGGTGGGTAAGCCCAGCTCGCGCGATAGTTCGCGGATCTCGGATTTGGTTAAATTTATCAGCGGCGAGAGTACGCCTAGCTCCTCTTTGGCTTTGAGCCCGGGGCGGTGTTCGCCCAGATCGTCTCGGTTCGTGCCGTCTGCGACGCGGCTAAATCCAAGCTCGCGGGCGCGCTCTATCAGGCGCGAAAAGACCGCCTTTTTGCACAGATAGCAGCGATTTTCTGGATTGTCTTTGATCTCCTCCGCGACGCCTAGCTCTAAAATTTCGTGGCGAATGCCGTAAATGCTAGCAAATTCCACGGCTTCGGCGATCTCGCGCGAGGACATGTAGGGCGATCTTATCGTTATGCCGATCGCTCGCGCACCCAGCGCGTCGTGCGCCGCGCGTAGCAACAGCGAACTGTCCGCGCCGCCGCTAAATGCCACCGCTAGCTCGCCCAGCCCGCGCAGGTCAGCCTTTAGTTTTTCTAGTTTCGTCATAGATTTTCAGCGCCTCTTTTCGCACCAGCTCTATCGTCGTGCCGTGCGCGAGCGCCGCGGCCTTGCAGTCGTCAAATTCCGGCTTTGCCTTTTGCGTTTGGCAGGCGTCAGAAATCTTAAGCCCTATCTCGCCTAATTTCGTCTGTACTCGCACAAACTCGCGCTTTAGCTCGGTTTTAGCTACCTCTATCTCGCGAACGCCGATCGCGGTGGTATGCGTAAATATCAGATCCTTTAAATTTTGCGCATCCTGCTTGCGGCACAGCGCGTTTAGCTCAAAGCCCATACGCCCTTTTTTCATAAAAACAGAGCGGCTAAACACGTCCAGTGCGCCGTTTTCGCGCAGAATTTCGCAGGCAAGCGCGAAGCTCTCGGCGTCCATATCGTCGATGTTCGTGGAGATTAAAATTTGTTTGCAAACCTCGCCGT
>CAUONQ010000272.1:0-2503 GCA_963456995.1 uncultured Campylobacter sp.
CACGAGTGAAATTTTGATCCATAGAATTTTGCGCGGTAAACCGCTCGCAGCCGTAATTTTGCGCTGCGGAATTTTGCGAGGCAAAATTTTTTTCAGTAAAATTCTTTGCGGCGAAATTCTGCGCGGCACATAGCTCGCTCGCGCCCTCTTTGCCGAAGTCCAAGCAGCTTCTCGCCCAGGCGATCATCTTTTCGTTCACGCCGCGGTTTGGCTGGATGAAGGCGTTTTCGCCGAAGCAAAATTTATAAACTCGCCCGTCCACGCAAAGCTCGTCCGTGAGGCTTAACTCGCCGCTTAGAAGCTTCTGTCCGCGCGCGCGAGCCATAACCCTGATACCAAGCTTGTCCGCTAGTTCGCAAATCGCCTCCTGCTCGCGCTCGCCCAAGCGCTTATGATAAAGCAGCGTCGCCAAAATCCCGCTGGCGCACGAGATAAACTCGACGCCGAAAAGCTTCTCTTTTAAAGCTTCGCTCCGTCTAAGCGCCTCTAGCAGCCGCGGCATTAAATTTGCGATAGGAAGCGCCACCTTGGGGCATTCGTTAATTAAAATTTTCTTGCTACGTGCGCCGCCCATCGTGTAGGCAAGATCAAATGCGCTATGCCAAATATCGTGCCAGATGCCAAATTCCGCCCTGATGCGGTAATTTTGTGGGCTTGAGGCAAAAAACTCAAACTCGCCGTCAAAAAATTCTCTAAATTTATCGGCGATCAGACGCTTTTTGTATAAAATTTGATCCTCATAGGGCTCGCCGAGCGTGCAACTGCCGCAGCTACCGAAGCTTTCGCAATTCATACATCCACTCTCTTACCCACCACGCGCAGTAAAAGAATGATAGCCGCGATACCCAAGATCAGACATCCCCACACGCTAAGCCCAAAGCCCGCAGGTAGGTAGCCGCAAACGATACTGATGCCGCAAACGACCAGCGCATAGGTCATCTGTGTGCTTACGTGCTCGATGTGATCGCAGCCTGCGCCCATCGATGAAAGGATCGTCGTATCCGAAATCGGCGAGCAGTGATCGCCGAAGATCGCCCCCGTAAGCACCGCGCTTACGTTTACGCACATGAAAACGTGAAATTCCTCGCCGCTAAGTCCATATTTTTGCCCCACGGCGTGCGCTAACGGCACGGCCAGAGGGGTGACGATGCCCATGGTGCCGAAGCTCGTGCCCGTTGAAAAGGAGATAAACGAGCTAAGCACGAAGATCACGATCGCAAGAGCAAAGCGCGGCGTAGCATCGCTTAGAAGCTCGACTAGGTAGCGCGAAGTGCCTAGCTCCTTGATAACAGAGCTTAGCGACCACGCAAAAAGCAGGATTATGACGGTATTTAGCATGCTTTTCCAGCCGCCAACCCAGACCTCAATCGCCTCTTTGACGCCGTAAATTTTTTGCGCGATGCCTAAAACGACGGCGATGATCGAAGAAAAGAGCGCGGATTGAAACAGCACGACCGAGGCATCCGCCGCGCTAAATGCGGTACGTATCGAAGTAAAGCTAAGAGGGGCTGCCTTGACCGCCTCCAAAGCCTCGCCCTCCAGCGAGCTGTAGCCGTTGAGATAAAATCCGATGACGGAAAGAACGATCATCGCTCCTAGCGGGATTATCGCGTTTAGCTTGCGAAGCGCGACACCCTCTTTGGGTACGAAAATTTGATCCTCTAAATTTTTGATCTTAAAATCCGCAGCTCCGCTCTTGCCGCCGCGAGATGCGATCTCTGCGCGATACATCGAGCCAAACTCCCTACTCATTACGGCGGTAGCGACTACGAAAAAGATCATGAAAATATTATAAAATCTATACGGGATCGTCTCTACAAAGACGGTGAAGGCGTTTATGTTTTCTATGCCGATCTGCGAGTAGGCCTCTTTGATCGCCGAAATTTCGACTCCGACCCACGTGGAAATCACCGCGATACCGGTAATCGGCGCAGCGGTCGCGTCGATGATGAAGGCGAATTTCGCGCGCGAAATTTTAAATTTATCCATCAAAGGCCGCATGATAGGGCCCACGATCAGCGCGTTTGCGTAATCGTCGAAAAATATCACGATACCCATGAGCCAGGTATAAATTTGACCCAAAACCGGAGTGTCTGCGTGTTTGCTAAGCCAGAGCGCAAGCGCCTTCGTACCGCCGCTTTTGGTAACCAGAGCGATGAGCCCGCCGATACACATAACTTGAAGCAAAATGCCCGCATTCCACGTATCCGCCATCGATTTTACCATGCGCGAGCACAGATCGGTAAAAGCGAAAAGCGCCGAAGCTGCGATATTTTGATCGGCCATACCGATTAGAAAGGTTCCGCTTAGCACGCCTAAAAACAGCGACAAAATCACGTCCTTGGTGATAAAAGCAAGCACGATCGCCGCAACCGGCGGGATAAGCGTGAGTGCGCCGTAAAGCTCGCTGTTTCGCACGGCGGGCTCCACGTCCGCAAGCGCCAGCGCGGGCAAAAAAATCGCCGTAAAGATAAGCAAATTTTTTAACATTTTAATCCTTGAT